>CAZERH010000056.1:0-9340 GCA_964515535.1 uncultured Anaerolineaceae bacterium | reverse complement strand
AGGCAATTACTTACGTTATTTCCGACCCAAGCGCAATTGAGCGTTCAAATTGGTTAATTTGGGCGGCACATAATCTTGAGCGTGTTGGGGATCGCGTCACGAATATCTGCGAGCGAACGATATTCATTGCAACCGGAGAAATGGAAGAGGCTGACCCTGATATAGAAATTTCGTTGAAGAATTGACGTGAAGTGAAACAAAAAAGGACGGGATTATCCCGTCCTTTTTCATAATATCGCACTTGCTATTTTCTTGTTGTTCCGTAATACGCAGGCAAATCAATAAGATGGATTTTGCACAAGCGTTTATCTAAAATACGAGAGCGAATGCGCTCATCAATTTCTGCGAGAGTGTCGGCAGTGGTAATGACGGTGGGGAGTTCGGCATTATAACGATAATTGAAAAGTTGGTACAGTTTTTCACGCACCCACGGGGTCATAGATTGTGTGCCTAAATCATCCAAAATGAGTAGCGGCGAAGTGCGGATTTCATCGAATCTGCGATCGTAACTCACTTCACTTTTGGGGCTAAAGGTGGCGCGCAAATGGTCAAGTAAATCCGGCACCATAATAAAGAGCGGAGGCGCACCTAATTTGGCACGATAATTGGCAATTGCCGCGGCAAGATGCGTTTTCCCGCATCCGTAACCACCCATAAAAATCAACCAACCTTTTGGCTTTTCCGCAAAACGATGTGCGGCTTTAAGTGCTTTTTCTAGCGTTTTTACTTCTTTTGCCGTCAAACCCTCGTTGCGTCTTTCTTCTATATTCCCAAATTCTTTATTCGCCAACAAATCAAGCGAAGAGAGGGCAGAATGTCCCATATCATCAGTCGGTCTGCGATAATCGGGCGCATTAATACGAACGTTGCTCACCAATTCAGGGTCTTGCAAACGGGAGCGAATACGCGCATCAATTTCGCTTAAACTCAAATTGGTAGTCACAACCAAAGGCAATTTGTTGATATAGCGATAATTGATAATTTGAAAAAGTTTTTCTTGCGCCCAATCGGTGGCGTTTTGAGTGCCAAAATCATCTAAAACCAACAATCCTACATTCCGAATTTCATTAAAACGCTCTTCAAAACTAGTGCCTTCAGCGGTATACGAAAAACGCAACATATCCAACAAATCGGGGACGGTTAAAAAGAGGGTTGGCACTCCCATACTCACCGCAAAATTAGCAATTGCGGCGGCGAGATGTGTTTTTCCGCATCCATACGCCCCCTCCAAAAGTAACCAGCCTTTTAGCGAATTCGCATAAACGTGCGCCTGATTAAATGCCATCTCAATTGAAGTGGCTTGTAAATTGCCTAGCCCTCTGCGTCCGCGCGCTTCAAAATTTTCAAAGGTTAAATCTTTCAATTCATCTAAATGACTAATAGAAAAGAGTCTTTCGCGCGCCTGCGTGGCAACATCACGGTTTCGGCAAGAACAAAGTTCCAACTTCCCAAATCTCGGATGCCCAGGTGGCACATCGGTGCGCAAATAGCCAACGCCGCCACAAATTTCACAATTCGGGTCGCCGGGTAAGTCGTGCTTAGTCAAAGAAATCGGCGTATTTGTCTTGTGTGTATCGGCTACGATCTTTCTGATTGTTTCGTCTATTTTCGCCATAACCTTCTTCCTTCCATCGTTTTAAAATGGCTTCCACATAACGCCAATTTCGCGCATTTGCCTTCACCGCCAACTCAATTGCCTCAGCAATTTTCTCGTTCTCATACTCTTCTTCGGCATCCCTCAAGGTATCCGCAATCATCGGGGTTAATGCTCCTATATTCTCTTCGTAGAGATTAAATATATTCGAGCGGATAAGGGGCGGGATGTTGTTTTTCTTAGACGGAATCCAGTGTCCCGCACGCGCGGCTTCGGCGGAGGCGCGTCCACGCGGGGAGTTGATAAAGTAGACGGTTTCGTCTGCCTCGCGCGTGACCCTGAGCAAGCTCCCCTGCAAAACGCATTTTTCCAGTCCCTCGGCAATTTGCTCCACAGGCAAGTCCATAGCAAAATCGCTCACGAAAAGCGGATGCCCCGCACCTTCCATATTGGCTACTAACCACAGCGCGTAAAGTACCACTTTGAGTTCGATGAGATTGTCAATTTGACTCAACAAATCGCCAAAAAACTCATTAGGGAGGGATGAAAATCCGTTATTGCCGGAAAAACCGTTAAAGGGCTTGTTCATAAAGTACTCTAGTCTACTGGGGGCTTTCCAAGTTTACGTTTTACGCATCAGGTTTTGCTACCCCTTTCTCAAAATCAACTTTTCGCGTCATCGCGTTTTCAAATTTGGCTAAATTGGGTCTAAAAATCAACTCTATATTTCCGGTGGGTCCATTACGATGCTTTGCTACAATAATTTCCGCTACGTTCTGTTTGGTCGTTTCTTCCTCGTATTGATCAGGGCGATAGATGAACATGACTATATCTGCATCTTGCTCTAATGAGCCTGACTCTCTCAAATCGGAAAGCACGGGGCGTTTGTCGGAGCGTTGTTCAATGGCACGGCTAAGTTGTGCCGCGGTGAGAACGGGGACATTAATCTCTTTTGCCAGCACTTTGAGACTACGGGAAATATAAGAAACTTCTTGTACGCGGTTGCTGGTGCGTACATCGCCGCCCATCAGTTGTAAATAGTCGATGATGATTAAATCTAAGCCATATTCCATGTGCAAACGCCGACATTTTGTGCGTAATTGGAGAGGTGAAACAGCGGGGGTATCATCCAGAAACATGGTTGTTCCCGAAAACATTTCTATAGATTGGGTAAATTTGGGCCAATCGTCATCCGCTAATTTGCCCGTTCGCAAACGCTGGGAATCGATGCCCGTTTCTTGTGAAATCATACGTTGTGCGACTTGTTCGTTTGACATTTCTAAGGAGAATATGGCAACATGTTTTTTGTGCAAGACTGCCGCATTGCGCGCCACCGACATCAAAAAGCCGGATTTGCCTTGTCCCGGACGACCGGCAATAATGAGCAAATCGGAGTCTTGCAATCCGCCCAAAAGACGGTCGAGGTCAATAAAACCGGTGGGGACGCCGAAAATTTCATCGTCTCGTTTGGAGAGTTCATCAACGGTGTCGTAAACTTCGCTCATCACCGTTTTGATTGGCTCTACATCGTTCGACATGCGCCTTTCGCTGACGCTAAAAATCGCTTTTTCGGCATCGTCCATGACATCGTCAATGGCAGTTTCTTCTTGATAGGCTAAAGTGGCAACCTTATTTGCCGCGGTGATAAGTTTACGGCGCAAAGAATGCGCTTCAATCACGCGTCCGTAAGCCTCGGCGTGCAAAGACGTTGGGACTTGGTTGACCAGCGAGGTTAAATAAGCAGGTCCACCGATTTCGGCAAGCTGATTACGACTGCTCAATTCTTCGGAAACGGTTAGCAAATCGAACGGTACGCGCGATTCTTGTAGTCGGGTAAACGCGTCCCAAATCCAACCGAGGCGGTGGATGTAGAAATCGTCTCCTAGAAGAAATTGGGCGAGGTCGTAATAGACTTCGGGATTGATTAGCACCGCGCCAATAACGGCTTCTTCGGCTTCTCGACTGTGGGGAATGCCGGGGGCGGTGTTTTCGGGAGGTGATTCGGGGGGGAAGGTGTCATTCATAAGGGAATCAAGTTGTGGGGTCAGGGTCGGATTCGGGATTTTCATCCGATTTTTTGTTGGGCTCTTCTAGTTGGTCGAAGAAGTCTTCAAAAATAGAGAGGTGCTTGCTATCTATTTTTGAGGGTGGCACGTTATCTTGTGCTTCGGTTGGGATATTTTCTTCGGGGAAGATGCTCGCGCTGTCCATTACGGTGGGATCAACAAAAATGGGGACGTGGGCGCGCACCGCTATAGCGATGGCATCGGAGGGGCGGGAATCTATTTTTATGGTTGTGCCATTGATTTCGGTAACAATGTTTCCGAAAAATATATTTTCTCTTAGGGCAATAATTTCTATGTGTAAAATTCGCGCGCCAAGAAGGGTAATGGTGTTTTTTAACAGGTCGTGGGTGAGGGGGCGCGCCATTTCTATTTCTTGCAAGGAGACGCTAATGGCTTCTGCTTCGTAGGGACCAACCCAAATCGGGAGGTATCTATTTGTATTGAATTCGTGCAGGACGATAATCCGCTGTGGGGACATCAGGCTGACGCGAATATTATCTACGGTGACTTGAATCATTTTGCTCATACGAACTCCATCTTAGGAATTTAGCCGTTAAATTTTTGTTAATTATGCCGATAGGGTGCAAAAAACAGGAAAAATTCCACAACAAGGGTTTCGAAGTTCTTAAATTTTTTTCTTTATGCTCTTCGCAAAGCACCCCATCCATATTTACAGGATTATGGTAAAACTTTTTGGTTTCGGCTTGTCCGAATTAGGGAATATCCTTGTATTCTATCATTATTTTGATGTTGTCAGAATAATAAAAAGGGGCTATAATACCCTTCGCTCAAATCGGGGCGTGGCGCAGCCCGGCTAGCGCGCTTGCATGGGGTGTAAGAGGTCCCGGGTTCAAATCCCGGCGCCCCGACTAAGAAAAAGTCTCCTAATTGGGAGACTTTTTGCTTTAAGGAACTTCGTAATGCGAGATAATGGAAGTTAAGAAAATAGGTAGTGGTAAGTTTTGACTGATGACTTTTTCCATCCATAGCTCCCTGCGCCGAGGACGGCACAGGCTTCTCATAAACACGCCCTTTCTATACAAGAGCTAAATCTCTTTCTAAATTAGAGCAGTTCTATGATTTTTTTCATCTTTTCCAATGCCTTTGCGCGGTGGCTAAGACGATTTTTCTCCTCTTCACTTAACTCCGACATCGTGCATCCCATTTCGGGGAGGTAAAAAACAGGGTCGTAGCCAAAACCACCCGCGCCGCGTTCTTCGGGGATAATTTCTCCTTCGCAGGTGGCTTCTGTAAGATATTTTTTTTCATTCGGTTGGGCAACAACAATAGTGGTGCGAAAACGCGCTGTCCACGGGCGGGGAAAAGCACGCAAGTTTTCTAGCAAAAAAGCGCGGCGGTCGCCATCATCGGCATCGGGGGCGGGGGCGTATCGGGCAGAGAAAAGCCCGGGCTCGCCATTTAGCGCATCCACTTCTAAACCTGAATCGTCTCCGAGAGAGGGCAATCCACTTGCTTTGGCGAAGGCTCTTGCTTTCAATGCGGCATTTTCTGCATAGGTTTTTCCCGTTTCTTCGACTTGAAGATGGATGCCGATTTCAGCGGGGGAGATAATTTGGACGGGCAAATTTCGCAAGATAAATTTCATCTCCCGCAACTTGCCTTGGTTTTGGCTTGCCAGCAGTAATTTTAGCATTTTTCTCCTTTGCGCTTGATTGCCCTCAACGCCCATTTAGCATGAACGCGGACGAGTGGCTCTATATCATCTTGCGCTTTTTCCAGCGCGGGGATTGCGTTTGGATTGCCCGCGTTGCCAAGCGCAACCGCTACGTTGCGTAAATAGCCGCGTCTTTTGGCGCGTTTAATAGGATTCTTTTTAAACTTTTTATTGAATTCTTGCGCCGTGAGCGAGAGTTCTTTAATGAGATTGGGGGGAGGGTCTATGGTTGCGTTAAACCTGACTGGTTTTTCCTTATTCCACGGGCAAACTTCTTGGCAAATATCACAACCGAAAATCAGGTTATCAAGTTTGGGACGTAATTCTTCAGGGATTTCCCCTTTATTTTCGATGGTGAGATAGGAGATACAGCGATTTGCATCAAGGGTGCGGTTGGGGAGAATGGCTTGGGTGGGGCAAGCCGAGATGCAACGCGTGCAGGTTCCGCAATGGTCGGTGGCGAAGGGCTCATCGGGGGGGAGTTTGATGCCGAGAAAAATTTCGGCGATGAAAAAATAGGAGCCAAGTTTGGGGTTGATGAGGCAGGTATTTCTGCCAATCCAGCCGAGGCCGGCGCGCTGGGCGAGGTCTTTTTCTTGGATGGCTCCTGTATCGGTATACCAACGATTAGGCACAGGATGCCCGACTTCTTTTTCGATGAAGGTGACGATATTTTTTAATTTTTCTTGAAGAGTGAGGTGGTAATCATCGTTCCATGCGTAGGATGAGATGCGCCCTTCGTTTTTTTCCACATCCGATGTTGGTCTAACGGGAGCAAGTTTCGGGTTGGGATAAGGGCCAGCGAGAAAAAGGATGGATTTTGCTTGGGGAAGGATTAAGTTTGGGTCGGCACGTCTTTCACGGGCGCGCACATCCGCCAAATATCCCATAGAAGCATGTCGCCCCGCGTCCAACCAATCTAAATAAGTTGAGAGGTGGGGCGATGGTGCGGGAGTCGTGATGCCCACGAGGATGAAACCTTGTTTGAGGGCTTCGGTTTTTATTTTTGAGGCAAGTTCGTTCAACACAGTTTAGCGGACTTTTATGCTAACGTAGAGAAACTCACCGAAATTTATCCCGGCTGTATTTGCCATGCGCCAATAACTTTGGTATTCCCCAACTGCGAGGGGGGCGATTAATATAACGGTTACCTCGACTGTTTCGTTAGGTAAAACGGCGGTTGAAAGAGGGCGAGCTTGCCCGTTCATTTTTTCATCGTAACCAAAAACTAAGTGATAGCCTTCCCCCCATGTGCAGGTGCCGGTGTTTTTGATGAGCCAAGTTTTTTCAAACTTTTGATTCGGTGCCATTTCTGTTCCGTCTTGAACGCTTATGTCGGAAACGTAGGCGGCGTTATCGCAAATTTGCGCTGTGGCTAGGGCGATTGTAGCTGTTATTTCCGGCGTTTCTGTGTTTAAGGGGGTGGCTGTTTTTATGGAAGTGGGGACCCAGGTTGGGGTGGATAGACTTGGTGCTTCTGTGGAAGTCGCTTCCGGTGTTGCGCTATTGACCGCCGCTGTTTGGGTGAGTTCTGCGATGACGGTTTCAGCCGCCATCGTATAAAGGGCGTGGATGTCTTGGGTAGGGGAGGCGGGCGTATTTCCCCCGCAAGCGGTTAGCAGGACGGCAATAATGAAGGATAGGGTGAAGATTCTTCTTTTCATAAAACCTCCTTAAACTCTATATAAAGTCGCCTAAGTTTCAAAAACTGCCTAAAACTTAGGTATGGGAATTAAAGTAATTGCTCAAAATCAAGATGTGATGTTCTTTGCAAATAGTTCAAATTGCGTACATTTTCCTGTAAAACGTATTGCGTAAAATCATTACGGAATACGTTTTACGCAATACGTCCCCACCAACATTTTGAGCAACTACATCTGGTTGACTGACAAATCTTAAAAATCTCACCACAGAGAATCTTTAAAAACATGAGAAAAACTCTGTGGTCTCTGTGAACTTCGCGTAGCACCCCACATGTATTTGTGGGGCTGTGGTAAAAAACGCCCTGAAATTAGTTTTGTCAGTCAATCAGGAAACTACAGTTAATCTTTCCTAACTCTAATTTTCGCACAAAGATACCCGCCGAAATAAACACCGCGATCATTTTGCATGAGGAAGCAAGTTTCGTAGGCATCATCCCCTTTAGTTTCTGCAAGAGGGGCGGTTAAGTGTGCACCAACATCAACAACTTCACCCGGAGCAACGTGCCCATCTAATAATTGCCAAGCGGGGTTGGCGGCATCAAGAGTTTGTTTGCCGGAGACAACAACAAGTTGGTAGCCTTCATCCCAAGTACAGATCCCATTATTTTGAATTCGCCAAATTTTATAGAAATCTTCTCCGGGTTTCAAAATTGTGTTATCAGGAATGGTGATATCTAGGGGGACACCGTATAGCATTGCATCACAAATTTCACCGTTACCCAAGGTGGCGGTAGGAACAGGAGTTATGGCGGTAGGAACAAGAGTTGTTGCAGTCCCAATTCCGGTTGGACTGGGAAGCAAATCAATCGGGGTTGCGGTTGCGAGCAATGTTGGGATCGCAGTTGCCGGTGCCGGCGTAGGCGAAAAAGAAATTGCGGTTTCTGTAAGCTGTGCCGCAACAGTTGCCGCCGCAGAGGTGAAAATGGCTTCGGGGTCTACCTCTTCTGTGCCTGCCCCGTCTTTACCGGCTTCAGCTTCGGCTACTGTTTTCCCACTACAGGCAGTAAGTGTCAAAGCGAGCATAACCAAGACAAATAACCAAGTTTTTTTTATTGAATTCATAATTTTCTCCATAAGAAAGGCGTTCTTTCCTGTATTATAGCCTACCCTTTCTCAAGGGCAAGGATGATATTTGTCCTACAAGAGCAAAGGGTCGCTCCGTGATATAACGATTTTTTCTCTGTATTTGTTCCCAAAATTAGGGATTAACACCCGTTAAAATAAGCCCTGATTGCAGTTGATCTAAAACTTGCTGTGCATTCGCTTCTTTTCCGGTATCAAGATGCTCAGAGTTCACATCTGCCAGAACTAGAGGAGACGTAACATTAATACCGCCTGTCCCAGCCAAAAGCTGAGACCAAGCAGATTCTATGCCCTGAATCACATCCGGTTGAATGGTGCTAACCCAGTTCCCATATTTCTTTGCAGGAGACGCATCACCAATAACCAAAATCCCATTGGTGGAGAGGTAGGTTAACAAGTCAGGCGTGGCAAATTGAGAGGGTACATATATTGTTTCGACTTGTCTTTGAATAATCAGAAAATCTGAATAAGCGTTGTAGGTAATGGGATCTTCCTCCGCAGGAATTTCTATATATTGCGGATAACAAGGAGTAACAGTGCACCATGGTGGAAATATAAACGCGTTACAGGTACCACAAAAATAGTCGAAGCCATTTTGAAACGCTGTCTTGGTTGTTACGCCGAGCGCGTCATCTTTTGGAATCATTAATCCCACCCGATAATCATTGGTAATCATCGCAGAGATATAACCGGAGATGAAAGCGGCAATATCGGGGCGATCTGTGTTTGCCAAAACGCTCAAATTTCCACCGGCAACCATATCGGGAATGTTGACAGAGAGAAATTGTGCTTGAGGCGCGGCAGGAGCTAACGCCAACAGACCGGGGTCAGGCGGAAAGGCGATAACCACACGCAACGCAGGTTCTAGGTCGGCTTGAGTGAGCGTATTACGCACCTGAAAACGCATCCCTGAATCTTGGGCAAGATTATAAACAAGAGCCTGATAAATATCAGCCGTTTCCTGATCCATATCCACAGGAATAACGAGTAACGCCAAAGGAATTTCAGGCGTAGGGGTCAATATGACTTCAGGCACAGCGGTTTCTGTAAACGCAAGCGTTGGGGGTTGTGCTACTTCTGTAGTCTCGGTATCAGAACCACCACATCCGCTTAATAGAACAGCAATGACTAAAAATAAAACAGCATATTTTTTCATAAGAAAGTCTCCTTCATGAACTTTTCTGAATTTTACACTATTGCCGCGTTAAAAACATAACTA
>CAZERH010000055.1:0-9494 GCA_964515535.1 uncultured Anaerolineaceae bacterium | reverse complement strand
CCAGATTGTAAGGATAAAAAGTATAGCCTTAATTTTGCGATAGGGCAATAAACAGCAACACGGATTTATCGTATACATTAGGGTGTGTTTGGATTGGAAACTTGCTAAAAATTAAGTATCAGTCTACCTCATTTCGTCAACGGCATTAACCTTTAGCGGTCCTCTTTTTAGAAAACATCTATTAAAAGCAAAAAAAATCAGGTATAATTCCGCCGCTAAAATCTAATTAAATTGTATCAAACTCCCCTCTCTGCGGCTTAAGAAAGGGGAGTTTCTGATGCACAAAAGGAAGAATCATGGGACACGTCTCACATAAATTAAATAACGCATTCGAAGGGGCTTTGGCGGGTGGCGGTGACCCCGCTACCTCGCCGCTTTATGTTTTTGGACCTTTTCTAAGGCTAATTGTTGTCGCGGGTGTGGCACAAATCACCTTTGGCGCGTCTGTCTGGTTGGTTATTTTAACCGTTGCTGTTGTCTCTGCCATGTACAGGCTTGTCATGCAGTGGGTCACAGACGGTAGCGGCGGGAGTGGTTTAAGCGAGGAAGAATTTGGTCCGTGGGCGGCAAAAATTAACGCCGCAATCACCTTCGTTGAATATACCCTCACTTTTTTGGTCAGTATGGCGGCGATGGTCACATTTATCGCAGACCGAGTTCCCTTTTTGAACGGAACAATACTTCTGGGTGTTCAATGGCGCACTCTTGTTGCCATCGCACTTAGTGTATTAACCGGCTGGCTCGTCAATCGTGGTCCCAAAATGGCGGCGCGGACTTTTGGGCCTGCCACCGCTGGCGTTTTATTGCTTCTATGGGTAATGATTATTGCCACAATTATTCAATATGGCTTGCATTTTCCTGACTTCAACTTAGAAGCATTTTCCGCTGAAAACCTGGAATATACACTCGGTGGCTATGTTCGCATTTTAGCCGTGATGACAGGTATAGAAGTTTTTGCTAATATGGTCGCCGCCTATGACGGCACGAATGCCGAAAAGGGCAAAAAAGCCTTCAACTCTCTCCTCATCATCATGGGGTCTACTGGCGCAACCATGCTCATCGTAGGACCTATTATCCACAAACTTGCCGACCCGGAGCTTGAAGGAGTTTCTGTTTTTACCCAAACGATGGATCAACTCCTCCCCGCCCCTCTCCCGTGGTTAGGGACGTTAGTCGGAGTCGCTGTACTAATGTCTGCATCAGCGGCGGCGGCGCAGGGATTACAAAATCTTTCTCTAGGTCTCTCCGAGCGGCGTTACGTTCCTCCCATTCTTGGAAAGCGCAACGAGTTTCAAGTCGCCGACAAACCTGTTTGGCTACAAGTTATTATCGTAGCTATTGTTTTTGTGTTTTTTGGCACCAACGAAGAAACATATCTTGCCATTTACGCCGCGGGTGTTTTTGTTCTCCTCAGTATGACAGGCTGGGCTGTTACTAAAAGACTTCTTCGTCAAGTGAAAGAGAAATTTGCGTGGAGCAAAGCCTTATTAATTGCCGGTACAATTCTCGCCGCATTGCTCACTACAGGGGCGACCACAATTATCTTTTACGAGAGATTTACCGAAGGTGCGTGGACATATTTCATCTTCATCCCGGCACTCTACGCTATGTTTAGCTATACCCGTAAGCGGATGGGAGAACCCTCCGAAGCAATGGATTATTTGGGACGGCTCGACGCGACAAATTTGGCTGGCTTTGGGTTTGGACAGTTAAATCCGGCATCAGGCGCAGTGACCGCCAAACCCGCCACTCCAGCCGATCTTCGCTGGGAACCGGCACCCAAAGCCGAGAGCAGGTGGCGGCATCAGGAAGTTGCACTCAATAAAGCCCTCATCCTGCTTGATGGTTCAGATTATGCGGCACAAGCCCTCCCCTGGGTGAAAATGTACTGCCACAAAACAGGTGCGCACCTAACCCTTCTTTCTTCTATTAAAAGTAAACTTTCCGATGAAGATGGGACATTTGAAGAGAAATTTGCCGAACGTCAAACTTATCTAGACCGTGTTCAGAAAGAACTTCAAAGCGAAGGTCTTAATGTTGACGTGGCGATTCGTCCGGGCTTTATCGCAGACGCTACGCAAATGCTTGTCAACGAGAAACATATTGATATTGTTGTTACCAGCACGCGTGGCAAATCGGGCGAATTGAACTGGACAAGTAGCGGAGTCTCGCAAAAACTTATCCAAAAAATCAATCAGCCTATTTTGTTAGTACAAACGACAAAAGAGGGCGCACCTCCTCTAGCAAAATTAGAGCGAATACTTGTTCCCCTTGACGGTTCAATTTTCTCGGAGCGCGTTCTTCCCTATGCTCGTTCTCTAGCACAAATTTTCGGTGCAGAACTGATTTTGCTCGCCGTTCCCGCTGTGCCGGAACCGGAAGATTATAGCGCGCCATCGGAACTCATCGAAGAGATTCGTCGAAAAGCTGAAGCGGAGATGGAAAACTTCCTCGACGCGGTAGCGCGTTCACTACGCAAAAGCGATATAAAAGTGCGCACGATGGTTACAGGGACTTTGCCTGTGCGCACCATTGTCAATGTCGGACGTGAGGAGGATGTAGACATGATTATGAATACCTCGCGCGGGCGGGGCGGGTTAGAGTTATTTATGGTGGGCAGTAAAGCCCAACGCGTTGTGGAGCAAACCGAAAAGAATGTCTTTATGATTCCTATTCGGAATAAACCCTCCTAGAGAAAACAGACCCATTGGACGTAAAAATCAGCTTAAAATTTTCAGGATTTTTAATCGCCGGTTTTCGCCAGTCATTGCTGTTTTTTCGCGAAGATTAACGGTTGAGAATCTTGTTTTCGGTAGAGTCTAATAAAAAAGGCAATAAAGCCGCTGATGTTTTAGTTTCAGCGGCTTTATTTTAAAATTCATTCCCTCATGCTATAATTGCGCCACCTAAATTTTATGCCACTGGAGGAGCTAATCTAATGAGTGATACTGCACTATTCCCCTTAACAGACGAACACAAAATGATTTTGGACGCCGCACGAGATTTTGCACAAGCTGAAGTTGCACCGATTGCGGCAGAATTTGACGAGAGTGGAAAATTTCCCTCTGCGACCATTAAAAAGATGGGGAAAATGGGTTTTATGGGAATCGAAGTTCCCGAAGAATATGGGGGTGCCGGAATGGATACTTTAGCCTATGTTTTAGCCCTAGAAGAAATTAGCAAAGCAGATGCTTCGCACGGTACGATTATGTCTGTGAACAACTCGCTCTTTTGTCACGGCATTTTGAAATTTGGAACAGAAGAACAAAAGAAGAAATTTGTGACCGCTGTTGCAACCGGTGAAAAAGTGGGGGCTTACTCGTTAACCGAACCGATGTCCGGATCGGACGCGGCTACAATGCGGAGCCGCGCGGTTCGGGATGGGGATCACTACATCATCAACGGACGCAAGTCTTGGGTCACGGGCGGTCCCGTTGCAGATTATGTAGTTGTCTACGTCGTCACCGATCCATCCAAAGGCGCAAAAGGGATTACCGCTTTCATCACAGACGCAAATCAAGCCGGTTTTGTGCGAGGCAAAAAAGAGCCAAAGATGGGCATCCGCGCGTCCGCAACTAGCGAAATCGTCTACGAAGATTATCGTTGTCCCGTTGAAAATCGTCTTGGTGGAGAAGGCGAAGGATTTAAAATTGCCATGACAGTTCTTGACGTGGGACGCATTGGTATCGCTTCGCAAGCGTTGGGCATTGCGGAAGCCTCCTATACTGCCGCGATAAATTACGCTCGTGAGCGTGAAGCCTTCGGCAAAAAAATCGGGCAATTTCAGGGGATTTCTTTCAAATTAGCGGATATGAAAACCCGCATTGAAGCGGCTCGTTTGCTGGTTTATAATGCCGCAATGGCAAAGGAACGCTCGAAAACTACCGGCGAACGTTTCACTGTATCAGCATCTACCGCGAAACTTTTCGCCTCCGAAACGGCGATGTTTTGTGCGCACGCCTCGCTCCAAATTCACGGCGGGGTAGGCTATAGCAAAGAATATCCGGTTGAGCGATATTTTAGAGATGCGAAAATTACCGAGATTTATGAAGGGACGAGTGAAATTCAGCGTTTGGTGATTTCCCGCCTAGAACTTGGGTTGCGCTAACTCGCGAACTCTTGGAGTTTTTGTTGATGAATAACATCTTTTCTTTAGCAACAGCCTTGTCGCTGGCTACTTTTGTAGTCAGTGCAGGGCTGTTAGTTTTTGCGTTAAGAAAAAAATGGAAAGATGCCCAACCTGCAAATTTTATTGAACTTCCTCTTTTTGAGCATTCTGCGCATAGCCAAAAAGACGCCTCTCATCATCTCTTTTTTGAAAAAGCAAAAAAACTCGTCATAACCTATCGTTGGGGAATTTTTTTGGGCGTGGTCTTTATGCTTCTTGTCGTTTTTGCTTGGATATATGCTCCGCCGCGTTTTGAGAAGGTTTCTCTCAACCCTCAAACTCCCGGAAGACCTCTTTATAATTTACGTTGGGGGAGAGATTTTATTCGCATTAACTATAATATGTTGTGGAGCTGGGGGAGCTTATTGACTAGCACGATTTTATTGTTTCTGGTCGCGTGGGTTGCCCGAAAACGCTCGCTTTTGGGGGCAGAATTTATTCTCTTAACGGCTTCGCTGAACCTTGCCATACTTGGACAATGGATGCTTCCGGTAGAAGAGTGGAAAATCTTGGGGCGTAATCTTTACTTTGTTGCTATCTACGGTTTTTTGATATGGGGATGGTTAACACGACGCCGTTTGCAGATGGATGCGGATTCAGAGAAAACAATCAAAAAAAGCACCGAGATAATTTTTCTTCTCGCTCTTTTAATCCTTACCGCCTCAATGCGCCTCTATTATTTGCGCTCCATTCCTTATGGCATAGAAGGAGATGAAGCAAAGTGGACTTCTGAAGCTGTAAACTTGGGCATTCTTGGCGTTTCTGATGTTTCGGGAGAATACCATAGAGATGCATTGCCCGTCAGCTTTTATCTTCAAGTTCCACTGCATCGTCTCATTGGTCCCAGCCTTTTTGCCGCGCGCCTCACGGTTGTTATTCTCAGCATCATTGGCACTTTACTTTTTTATTGGCTTTTACGTCAAATTACAATTTTCCCGCTTGCTGTACTAGCCAGTTTGCTTCTTAGCGTCTCCATTTTTGATATTAGCGCAAGCCGTTTGGCAAATGTAGAGAGTTTTGTCAAAATCATGCCCATTCTCGCTCTTGCCTTGCTTGCTTGGGCGGTGCGCTCACAGCGTTGGCAAATTTATGGCGTCAGTGGCATCGCTCTAGCTTTGGGTATGCTCACCTACGACACGGTTTTTCCTCTTATTATTATCGTTCTTATCATTGCAATCATAGAATTATCTAAACAAAAAGTACCTCTTCTCAAAAAATCCGAATCAATCGCCGCCCTGCTTGCGCCAACCATTTTATCTTTGCCGCTTCTCATTCCCTACCTTAGCAGTCGTTTTAGCTATTATGAGTTTGGTAAAAGAGGGCTACATATAGAAACAGGCGCAACTCTTTGGGCATATTTCTTGCGAGTCACCTCTTCTTGGTTTATCGCCTTGCACCCCGATTTTCTCTACAACCGTTTGGGACCCCTTACAAATGCAAATTTGCTCCCCTTTCTTGTTTTGGGGCTGAGTATAGCTCTTTTCCATATCAAAAAGAGAGCCGTATATTGGATGTTGATTTGGGGTGCGTTAATTATTTTTCCCATTCCCATTTTGACAAATTCTCCGGTCGGGCGAGTGTATTACCCTGCCCTCCCCGCTCTTTATTTTTTTGTAGGATTGGGACTTTTCATCTTCTGGACAGAGTTAGATCGTTTTCTGGGAAAGAATCTGCGCCCTCTTCTTTTTGTTGTCACGCTCTTGCCCTTGGTTTGGTTGCCCTTCTCCAACTTATATATCTATTTCAACGAAGTCTTCGACCCCCTCGATAGACAACTACGCCGCGAAATCGGCGAATTTGCCGCGCAAATGGCGGGTGAGGAAACCCTCATTCTGCTCCCGACCATTCCCGATGCAGACACCCCGCTCAATAACGAATATCAAATGTTAGAACTCTATATGCTACAGAAAATTCCCGCCGAAAAACTAGATAGCTCACATAAATATATCGCCCCGGAAGACTTGCTCCCGGAAATTCTTTCTCAGAAAGAACTTTACAAAAAAATAGAAATTTTGATTGACGAAAATCAAACTCCGGAAATCTTAAATACCTTAGAGCTTTGTTATTCGGACGGGGAAATCACTCACGGCAATTTTTTCACGCGTTTTAGCTTAAGTGAAAATGCGCTGGAGAAAAGGGAATGTGTTTCTGCCTCACTAAACCTTGAAGCAAGAGGGTATAACACCCTCTCTTGGGAGTTAGAAAATATCGAAACCCAAGAAATTCTTGTCTATTGTACGAGACGCGCTACCGATTTGGCATTACTGGAAACCGAAGACTTCCCGATGTCTCACAGTTGGCAAATAGATACCCGCTTTGCCTCGGATTGGACAGGCACAGGTTTCATAATGGATAATATCGACAGTGCCCCCTTTGTTTTCGAAGTAGATGATGAATTCCCCGAAGAAGGCTATATCTGGGTGCGTTATTTTCTGAGAGCGACAGAAGAAACACCCTCCTATTTACATATCGGAGAAAAAGAATACCCATTCGCAGACCTCGAATCAGACGATCTCCACGCTTGGCGATGGGAGCGAATTGGTCCCATTGATTTTGCTGAAAACACTGAGTTTTCATTGAGTCATGCAGGGAACCCTCAGTATTTTATGGCGATCTTTATTGACAGTCTCGTTATAACCAATGATATTATATTTTCTCCCGAAAACAATCTTTGGGAGGATATAACACCTTTTTCTTTCCTCTATAATCCGCCTCAATCAGTTGGTCTCGTAACACTTGATCTTTCAAAAGGTATTTATCAGTGTCAAGCAACAACCAAGACGGAATTTCCTATTGCCGGAGTAACTGGTGAAAACTCTTTGTTTTCTAATATAGTTGAATTTGATATAGAATAGAATACTGTACACAAAAAGAATAAAAATGCTATCACAGCTTCCCTCTCTCTCGGTCATTCTCCCCGCCTACAACGAAGGCGAAAACATCTACGCCAATACCTTGCGCGTCTGCGAGAATTTGCGTGAATTTGACTTTGAAATAATTATCGTAGACGATGGTAGCACAGACAGAACTTACAGCGAAGCCAAACGTGCCGAAGAAGAAGGTTTCCCCGTTAAGGTGATTTTACAAGAAGAAAATTGCGGTAAGGGAGCCGCTCTTTTTCATGGTTTTGAATTTGCCTCTGGCGAGAGAATTGCTTTTCTCGATGCTGATTTGGAAATTGCACCGAAATATCTTCTTGAATTACTCGAAAAAATGGAGAAAAGTGGTGCAGATGTCGTTGTCGGTGTAAAAGATATGAGCGAAAACCAATTCCCGTGGATGCGCCGCATGATGAGTAATCTCTATCGTCACAGTGTTTCCTTTCTTTTTGGTCTAGCCGTTTCCGACACACAAACAGGCATAAAACTCTTCAAACGTGAAGTGCTAGAAGCAACAGTCCCGCGTCTCACCATTAGCCGCTTTGCCTACGACATAGAACTGCTCCTCGCCATATCCCGTTTTGGCTATAAAATCGCAGAATATCCCGTTGAAATTGTTTATAAACGCATCGGCAACTTTGGCAGGATGAACATCCGCAATATCTTCGGCGCATTCTGGGATACCCTTTCCATTTACATCCGCGCCAGTTTCTGGACATGGCTGGAGCCCGGCCGCGCCATGCAAGTTTGGATGCTTTTTTTTGCCATCGGTATTTTTTTCTTTGGCGTTGGCGTGGGTAAATTGCTCACGCCTGTTATTTTGCATGGCTCGGTCAAAAAAATCTTCCATATCATTGCTTTACAATTTCTGCCTACCCAATTTCGCGATTGGCTTTTGCTGATTGGCGGTTTTGCCCTAATTATTATTTCCTCTATTCAACTCAACAAAAAGTTATTAGAAGCCTTCGTGCGCCGTGATCGCGGCGATGATTTAGCGGGCATCTTAAGAAAGAAGAAAAAATGAAAGCAGTTATTTTCAATGAACACGGTTCTTCCGATGTCTTAAAATACGCCGATTTTCCTACACCGAAAATTTCGGCAGGCAAAGTTTTAGTTAAACTCCATTCTGCCGCGCTCAACCGTGTCGATATTTTCGTTCGGCAGGGATGGCGCGGGTTGAAGTTGGATTTGCCACATATTCTCGGCGCGGACGGTGCGGGGGAAGTTATTGCTTTGGGTGAATATGTGGAGGGATGGCAAATCGGCGACAGCGTTGTCATTAACGCAAATTTGGGATGCGAAATCTGCGACTTTTGCCGTGCCGGACAAGATAATCTCTGTCGAAATTGGCACCTGCTTGGCGAAACGATTCGCGGTACCTACGCGGAATTTATCTTGATCCCGCCAAAACAACTTTTTCGCCTACCCGATTCGTTTGATTACCACTCAGCCTCTGCCTCATCGCTTGTTTATCAAACCGCGTGGCATTCCCTCGTCACGCGCGGCAAATTGCGCCCGGGCGAGACCGTGCTGATTGTGGGAGCAGGGGGCGGAGTCAATACTGCGAGCTTGCAAATTGCCAAATTAACGGGAGCAAGTGTAATCACGGTCGGATCCGATGAGAAAAAGCTCGAGTTGGCAGAAAGTTTTGGCGCGGATATCCTCATCAATCGCAGTAAAACGGAAAATTGGTCGAAAGAAGTTTATAAACTCACCAAGAAAGAGGGCGTAGACGTGGTGGTCGATAATGTCGGGACAACTTTTCCGCAATCTTTCCGCGCATTGAAAAAAGGCGGTAGACTGCTGACGGTGGGCAACACCGCCGGACCCAAATTCGAGATTGATAATCGTTATATTTTCGCCAAACATATCTCCATTATCGGCTCAACCATGGGAACATTAAAAGATTTTCACGAAGTCATGTCATTGGTCGTGGCGGGGAGGTTGAAACCGGTTTTAGATAAAAAAATTGCACTTAAAGACGCGTGCTTGGCGCATGAGAGATTAGAGAATAACGAGCAACTTGGCAAAATCACCTTGGCTATTTAGGCGAAGATATTATTATATGAAATCCTTCTTTATAAAAAAACAGAATTGGTTTGAAATTCTACTTATTGTTGCTATCATGGCAGGTGCGGGATACGCGGCGTTTTCTGATGCGCATAATTTTCCCAACCGTTGGTTTACGCGTGACGATGCTTATTATTATTTCAAAGTAGCGCAAAATATCAGCGAGGGGTTGGGAAGTGCCTTTGACGGCGTAAATCTGACGAATGGATACCATCCGCTTTGGTTGCTAATCAATATCCCCGTATTTTCTTTGGCTCGTTATGACTTGATTTTGCCCCTTCGCATACTCGTTTTGGTGCTGGGCGCACTTCACGCCGGCACCGCCATTTTGCTTTACAGGCTTATCTCGCGTGTTCTTTCGCAAATTGCGGGGATGT
>CAZERH010000054.1:0-9522 GCA_964515535.1 uncultured Anaerolineaceae bacterium | reverse complement strand
CCCCGTCAACGCCGCGCCGATGAAGGGGAGAGATAATTCAACAAAACGAATGCCGAGAAAATTATCGGCGGTGATTCCTTTGAGGGTGAGAATGGCTAAGGGGACACAGAAAAAGAGGGCACCAACCAACAGTCTCCACAGGGGGAGAGAAATGGTGCTTTTTGGCGTAGGGAGTCTTTCGTAGCGTAAAAAGATGGGGACGAGGCTTAATAGCACGGTGCTGAGGAGCAAAATCCAGAGTGGTCTTGTTAACCACCAAGCCGAAATTCCGGGGGCGATGCCGAGCCCTATTCCGCCTAATGCTAGAGCTAATCCCGCTACCAGAATTAAAACGGTGACGTGCCAGAGGAAAAGCGTCATAATCATCCCGTTGATGAGGACGGTGGCTGTCCACACTTGCTTTTTATCGAGCCATTTGCGAATTGGTTTTTCGAGCGAGAGCAGTAGCCCGCCTTGAAAAATGCCGAGTGCGAGCATGGTGAGGTTTGGGGGGAGAGTGTTGCTGATTTCTTCACCTTGCACCGAAACCATGCTGATTGGGTAGGGTCCGAAGGTGACGAGTGCAATGAGTGCCACGATGCCGCCGATTGCCCACAGGCGTGCTTTTTGGGGGCTGGCAAAATAATTTTCTTGCCACGCGATGCCCAATTGGTGAACGGCGACCCACACAAAAATATAATTGAGCCAGCCGAGGGATTTCCAGCCTAACATGAAAACAGCGAGGTCAATAAGAATTGCAATCGCTACGAGCAGATAAAATGAGCCGATTTTGAAGCGTTGCCAGGCGCGGTAGGTGAGGGGGACTAAGCTGACGACAATGATATAGACAACCAAAAACCACGCAGGGAGGAGCGCAAATTGGGATGCGGGTTGGAGAATCGTTTGATCGGCGTTGAGGAGTTTGGCGATGATACCGATCCCACTCCAGATAGCTAAAACAGGGAGGACAGGAGTAATCAAGCGGCGTAAACGAGCGGCAAACCAGATTGAATAGTTGTCACCACGTTTCTGTGCCGATTTCCATGAGATGCTATTTGAAAATCCGCCTACAATGAAGAAAATGGGCATCACTTGGAGAATCCATGAGAGCCATTGTGTCCACGGGAGGGTGGAGAGAATATCAGGAAATTGCAAATTACCGGCGGGGTCTACATAGACCGCGACGACCAGCCAATGCCCGAATATGACCATGATAATGGAGACCGCGCGTAAAAAATCGACATAGCGGTTACGGTCTGCGGGTGTTTTCTCGGCGAGATAGGCGGCTTGTTCCCAAGCGTTGCGTTTTTTTGTTTTCTCAGTCATTTTTGTTCACCTTTAATTGTGGTTGATAAGAGTGGTCTGTCCGTTTAGATTGAACCAATTAGGAGAGTTTTCACCAAAGCGGCAAGTCGCTAATTTGGGGTTCATTATTTCCAAGACGAGATTGTTTGAATGAGTTGAATAAGCACGATTACGCCAACAAGGGCTAAAGGAATGGATGAAAAGAATCCTGCGCCCAGTCCGCGTGATTTTTTGCCTTCTTTCAAGTAGCCAACGCCATGCACAAGTGCTTGAAAAATGCCTAAAATAGAGCTTGTGAAGAGCCCAAGATAGTAGCCCGCGGGCAAACCAAGAATCAGGAGGGCGAGCGTTCCCAGATTAACGGTTGATATAAGACTCGCTCCGACAAGATAACGGTTTTTGGTTAATTGGATATGCCCCAAATCCAACTCCATGATGTTGCAAGCGATTTCTTCAAAAGTATGCAAAACGACCAGCCAGATAAAGAGAATATAAGATAAGATCAGGGTTGTATTTATCTCCATATTTAACGCCTATTTTTACTGTTTTGGTTAGTGTCGGTAATTTTTAGGTGCTTTTTTCCACCGCGCTATTCAATTGCCAATAGCCAAAAGCCGCAATTAGCCCGATAATTCCGGCGAGATACCAAACCAAGTTCGGGTCATAATTATCCATAATCAAACCGGCGGCGAGGGGACCGAACAAGCTGGGAATTGTCCAACTAAATCCATAAAATGCCATATAACGCCCGCGCATATCTTCGGGAGCAAAACGCGCGACCATAGATTGCCCAATCGGGCTGATGAACATCTCGCCGATGGTGATGATTGCCATCGCGACAAAGAAAAAGAGCATGGTTGAGACGAATCCGTACATGGCAAAACCAATTGCGTATAAAAGCGTGCCAACCGCCATGACTTTCATCGGCTTATATTTTGAAGTTTTGCGGGTAATCATGAATTGAAAGAGGACGACCATCGCGGCGTTTAGGGATAAAATCCAGCCATAGCCTTGCGGCGGGACAGCGTGAACATCGTAGAGAAAAACGGAGAGGGTTGTGCCCATTTGTCTAGAAACTAATTTCATCAAAATTGCGATGCCGAAAAATGCCATGAATACCCCGTTTTGGGCAACGCGCCAATATCCGCTCATGATTTTCCCTAAACTTTCTTCAGCTTGCTTCTCGCTTTTTTGCGGTTTAGATTCAGGAAGGGCAAAATAGATAATGACGGCGGTGATAATGCTCAAGATGGCATCTACCCAAAAGAGCAAGATATAAGAAATGCCCGCCAGCAATCCCCCAATCATAGGACCAATTGTATGCGCCATATTATCCGAGATGTGGATGAGACCGTAGCCATCGGTGCGTTGTTTTTCGGGCAGAATATCTGCAATCATGGCTTGTTGAGCGGGTCCGCCGAGGCTTGAGAGCAATCCGACAAAAATAACCGCGATATAAAAAAATGCCATCTCCTCAATAAATGCCATCATTAGGCTACTGCCTGCTGAAAAGATTAATCCATAGATCATCAACGAACGCCGCCCGATTTTATCTGTCAGCGCACCGCTTAAAAAACTCCCGATAATTCTTGTTCCCGATAGAATCGCAAACAAAATCCCGACTTCGGTCATCCCCACGTCAAATTTTTGGGTGACGTAAAGAGCAAAGAAGGGAAAGAGTAATGCCCCGCCCAAACTGTCGATGAAAACCGTACCGTTTAATGTCCAGAAGGTGCGCGGGTATTCGTTAAAAATCTTCTTGATTTTTGAGAGCATCAATATCTTCTACCCGATCCACTCAATGACTGTTGCTTCGCCCTGCCCGACGCCGACACAGAGAGTCGCCAAACCATAATAAGGTTTCTCCTCTTGCGGGGCGCGTCTTTTCATTTCGTGGAGCAAAGTCGTCAAAATTCGCGCTCCCGAGCATCCCAGCGGATGCCCCAACGCAATCGCGCCGCCGTTGACATTGGTGATTTCTTCATTCATCCCCAACTCTCTCATTACCGCTAAAGATTGAACCGCGAAGGCTTCGTTGAGTTCAATTAGCCCCATATCTTCTAAAGTTAACCCGGCGCGCTCTAAGGCTTTTTTTGTTGCGGGGATAGGTCCCATGCCCATCGTGCGTGGCTCAACACCCGCCGCGGCAGAACTGATAATTCGTGCCATCGGCTTCATGCCCAGTTCTTTTGCTTTTTCTGCGCTCATCACTAAAATAGCGGCAGAGCCATCATTCAAGCCGGAGGAATTCCCGGCAGTAACTGTGCCATCTTTCTTAAAGGCGGCACGTAATTTACCAAGTTTCTCCATGCTTGTTCCACGTCGCGGACGTTCATCGGTGTCAAAAATGATTGGGTCTGCTTTTCGTTGGGGAATAGAAACAGGGATAATTTCCTCTGCAAAACGCCCGTCATCTATTGCCTCAAGTGCCTTCATATGAGAGCGCAATGCAAAAGCATCTTGATCTTCCCGCGAGATGAATCCTTTTTCCTGCAAATTTTCGGCTGTGATGCCCATTGCCTCTGTGCCATACATTTCTTCTATTTTTGGGTGTGGAAAACGCCACCCGAAAGCCGTATCCCACATTGTTTTACTTCCGTAAGGATAGCTCACTTCGGGTTTGCCAAAGACAAATGGTCCCCGCGTCATATTTTCTACACCGCCAGCAATAAAAATATCACCCTCGCCCACCTTAATCGCGCGCGCCGCCTGATTGACTGCATTCAGCCCCGAAGCACAAAGTCGATTGATAGTCAATGCCGCTACACTCACGGGGAAATCGGCGAGCAAAGTTGCCATACGCGCCACATTTCGATTATCTTCACCGGCTTGGTTGGCGCATCCCAAATACACTTCTTCTACATCCGCGGGGTCAATCCCCGTGCGTTCTACAATGGCTTTCAACGCAATTGCGGCTAAATCGTCCGGACGGATGGTAGCGAGCGACCCGCGAAAATTCCCGATAGGTGTGCGGACGGCATCTATAATGACAGCTTCTTTCATTTTAAATTCCTCAATTTTTAGTTGGATAATTCGATGTTTTTATCATCAGAGGGATTCTACCACCGCGCGGTATAATCCGTGTTGGATAAAACTCCGCTTCACGCGTGAAATTAGCTTGTTTGCCTACATTTGGCATTTTTGCGGCATTTAGCTCTTTTGTAGCCAAGTAATTTCAAAGACAACCCTTGGTTGACTGACAAATCTTAAAAATCTCACCACGGAGAATACTGAGAGCACAGAGAATTTTTAAAAACATAAGAAAAAACGCTGTGGTCTCTGTGAACTTCGCGTAGCACCCCACATGTATTTGTGGGGCTGTGGTAAAAAATGCCCTGAAATTAGTTTTGTCTGTCAATCAGAAAACAACCCTATAAAAATATGAATTTTCTAATCACCGGCGCGGCTGGCTTTCTTGGCTCTGCCCTCGCCAACTATTTATCAAAACAGGGACACCAAGTCCGCGGCATAGACGACCTTTCTGCGGGAGATAAGGACGCGCTCTCGCCCGATGTCCACTTCACACGCGGGGATGTGAATGATCGTCCCAAATTATGGACTCTGCTCCAAGATGTGGATGTGGTTTATCACCTTGCGGCGCGGGTTTCTGTACCTGAATCGGTGCTATACCCGCGTGAATATAATGCTGTGAATGTGGGTGGCACAGTCAGCTTAATGGAAGCGATGCGCGATGTAGGTGTGCGCCGCGTAATCATGGCTTCTTCGGGTGCGGTATACGGTGACATGGCAGTCCAACCGATTACAGAGGCAACCCAGCCCAATCCACGTTCGCCTTACGCTGTGTCCAAGCTATCGGCAGAACATTATATCCGCACGATTGGCGCATTATGGGGAATGGAGACTGTTAGTCTACGTATTTTTAACGCGTACGGTCCCGGGCAAAGTATTCCGGTTTCACACCCGCCTGTTGTCCCTCACTTCATCAAACAAACTTTGAGAAACGGAACGCTAGTTATCCACAATGATGGCAGACAAACGCGTGATTATGTTTATGTTGATGATGTGGTAAAGGCTCTCACCGCGGCGACCACCGCTCCAAATTTGGATGGTTTGGTCATCAATATCGGCTCAGGCACAGAAACCAGCGTGCTGGATTTGGCAAATGCGGTTAGTAAAATTATTCCCGGAGCGGCAGAGGTGATCTATAACCCCCGTGTCTCTGGTGGTGCATCAAGAATGTGCGCCGATTTGACTTTGGCAAAGAAAACGTTAAGTTATCAGCCTTCGATTTCGCTGGAGGAGGGTTTAAGGTTGACTTTGGTAGGGGTTTCAAAAAATTCGTGACCATTAAGGCGGGGAAGGGGTTATAGCAGAGAGAATTGCCATTGAAGGAGATTGAGATGAAATTATTAGAAGGAAAGAAAGCTCTGATTTTTGGGGTTGCCAATAATCGTTCTATTGCTTGGGCTGTGGCGCAGGTTTTTAAAAACGCGGGTGCGGAAGTGGGTGTTAGCTACGCGGGCGAAATTTTGAGGCGGCGCGTTGAGCCGCTTGCAGAATCTATCGGGTGCGATTTTGTGGAAGAATGTGACGTGAGCAAAGATGAAGATATAAATGCAGTTGCAGATAAAGCCAAAGAGTATTTTGGGAAAATAGATATTCTTGTTCACTCCATTGGTTTTGCGGATCGTAGCGAACTGCGAGGTCCTTTTTATAACACCAGCCGCGCTGGTTTTCATTTGGCGATGGACATTAGTGTTTATTCTTTTATCGGCTTGGCGCGCGCTTTTCAACCCCTGATGAATGAAGGGGGCGCGATGGTTACCATGACTTATCATGGCTCAACCAAAGTGACTCCAAATTATAACGTGATGGGAATTGCCAAAGCCGCGCTGGAGGCATCTACACGTTACCTTGCCTTTGATTTTGGCAAAGAAAAAATACGCGTTAATGCCATTTCTGCGGGACCTATCCGCACTTTAGCGGCGATGGGAGTCGGTGACTTCAAAACGATGTACAAGGCTTTTGAGGACATGGCTCCCCTCCATGAAAATGTGACTACTGAAGATGTGGCGAACGCGGCACTTTTCCTTTGCTCGGATATGTCCGCACGCACAACGGGGGAAATTCTTTATGTAGATTCGGGCTATAATATCATGGGTGTGCCTGAAGCTGTGCCGGAGTAGAATGCGATAGAGCAAAAACTAAAAATTAAATAGCGAAGATGATAAAATAGGATGCAAGCAAATTGCATCCTATTTTTATGAGAGAATAAATATGTTTAAACGAAGCCCAAACAAAGAAGAAGTAACCGAATCCATTCCAGCCGTAGAGCGGATTACCTCCGTGCTTGGCACCGGCATCATCTGGCATGGTGATTTGGATGGTAGCGGTGGCGTGCGTATCGAAGGCGCGTTCGAGGGGACAATTGCTTTGCGCGGGATGCTCGTAGTTGGCGAGACGGGGCGCGTCACTTGCGAGAATATCCGTGCCAATACCGTCATTGTTGCGGGGGCGGTGCGCGGCAATATCACCACAAAAAAATTAGAGATACGCGCCACCGGTCGCGTTTGGGGAGATGTGGTCACAACTGCCTTCGTCACCGAAGAAGGCTCTTTCTTGCGTGGACAAATCCGCATGGAAGAAAGTGTTGAACTTGAATTAGGCACCGCACCGGAATTTACTCCCTCCGAAGAAGCCGATGCCATCGCATCCGATATTGAGAAGGATGTCGCGTAAAAAATCCTTTCAACAAAATAAAACACCCCCGTTCCATCTGATAAAATTTGAGCGCGACTATTCAAAAAATCCCAAAAGGAGTTTTTTATGTACGACCTTGAAAAAATGAAATCTGCTCACAAAAACTTGGCTGAATATAACTATGAGTTGCGACCCGTTGAGCGCGGTTACGCTAATCGGACTTTGCATATTAACTTGGAAACAAACGTGATTAGCGAGAAACCCGTCACACAAGAAATGAAAGATTTATTTACGGGCGGACGTGGTTTCGGCTTGAAACTGCTCTGGGACGCGGTCACGCCGGAAACGCGTTGGTCTGATCCCGAAAACGCGCTGATTATTGCTAACGGTCCCATCTGCGGCACAACCGCCTACGCCGGTTCGGGCAAGGCGACTGTGGTGACGCTCTCTCCGCTGACCGAAAACGTGATTGATAGCAACGTGGGCGGCTATTTTGCACCTTTCTTGAAGTTCTCCGGCTTCGATGCGATGGAAATTGTTGGCAAAGCGGATGAAGATGTGATTATCTTCATTGACGGGGATACAGGCAAAGTGAGTATAGAAACCGCTCCCCTCGAAGCGGTAGACTCGCACTTGCTGGGCGCGTATCTAACTCAAATGTACGCCGATGACGAAAAATCCCAACGCGGCATTTCTGTCATGTCGGCGGGCGATGCGGCAGAGCATATCCGCTATGCCATCATCAACGCAACTTGGTACGATGTGCGCCGTAAAGAAATCCGTCTCAAACAAGCCGGACGGGGTGGTACAGGGCGTGTCTTTAGAGATAAGAAAATCAAGGGCATTGTGGTTCGCTATACAAAAATGAGCGGAAAAAGTAACGGACCCGCCGATTTGTCATTAATCCGTAAAGCGGGCAAACGTTTTAATCGTGAAATGAGCGAATTGGACGACAAACAAAACCAGATGAAAAAGGTTGGTACGGCAAATATCGTTGAAATTATGGATAATTTTGAATTGCTCCCCACAAATAATTTCAAATTTGGCTCACACCCCGATACGCCGAATATCGATTCAAGCGTTTGGACAAGCAAGTTTACGCAAGGTCTGCCCGATGGCTGTTGGCTGGGATGCACCATGTCTTGCTCGCACGGTGTGGATGGGCATCCGCTCCAAACGGGACCTTACGCAGGTCAAAAAGTGCTCGTGGATGGTCCAGAATACGAAAACGCCGCAGGGTTAGGATCAAATATCGGCAATTTTGATCCTGAAATAGTTTTGGAACTCAACTTTTATTGCGATACCTACGGCGTAGATACTATCTCCTTCGCTAATTGCGCCGCTTTCGCCATGGAATGTTACGAAGCGGGCATCTTAAACAAAGAAATTACCGGTGGCATGGAACTAAACTTCGGCAATGGCATGGCGGCACTCGAATTGCTCCATCAAATGGCACGCGGCGAAGGTTTTGGCGTGGTTGTTGGGCAGGGCGTAATGCGGATGAAGAAACTCTTTGCCGAAGAATATGGCGGCGACCCGAAATTCCTGCACGACATTGGCATGGAAATCAAAGGCATGGAAATTTCCGAATACGGCACCAAAGAATCACTCGCCCAGCAAGGTGGATTTGGTCTCGCCACGAAAGGACCCCAACATGATGAAGCCTGGCTGATTTTCATGGATCAAGTCCTAAATCTGCTCCCCAGTTTTGAAGACAAAGCCGAAGCCCTGCATTATTTCCCCATGTGGCGCACTTGGTTCAGCCTGCACGGTCTTTGCAAACTCCCGTGGAACGATGTCTCCCCCGAAGATAACGGCGAGACCCCCGAACCCGCCAAAGTGATGGAGCATGTCGAAAATTACTGCTGGGTACACGAAGGCGTAACCGGTAAAAAGGTTAGCCCCAACGACCTGATTTTGCAATCGGAACGAGTCTATAATTATCAAAAAGTATTCTCTATTCGGATGGGTCGCGTTGGACGCAAATTCGATTATCCGCCTTACCGCGCAATGGGACCTGTGACTGCGGAAGAATACGAATCTCGCGCCGAACTATACGATGGACAACTCCGTGATTTGAACTTGGCAACCCCCGAAAAGCTGAGTACCGAAGAAAAGATGGCGAAACTTCGAACCCACCGAGAAGCACAGTACGAACTCCTGCTAGACGCAGTCTACAAACGCCGCGGCTGGGACGAGAACAGCGTCCCGACTGTGGAGAAGTTGAAAGAGTTGGGGATGGATTTGGAAGAAGTGGTTGAGGTGGTTGAAGGGGCGAGAAAGTAGTTATAAGAAACGAGTAATGAGTGAGGCAGTCTGAGGGGGAGGCTGTCTCTTAATAAATCCCATTTGGGAGGAGAAAAATATGGTCCAAGAACAGTCAACTAAATCATGGGGATGTATTAGTGCAACTGCGGTTATTATTGCAGCTATTATCGGGTTAGGAGTACCTTTTGCTGAACGGCTTGCTGATAGGATATTACCGCCTCTTACTCCAACACCGATCATAGTAGCACCATATAACGATAGTCCCCCTATTTCTACAAAATATATTCAAACACCAAATACCATTATCCC
>CAZERH010000053.1:0-9574 GCA_964515535.1 uncultured Anaerolineaceae bacterium | reverse complement strand
TATAGTATGGCTTTGTTTTCATCACTTCGCTTGAAAACAAGCAGATACTGGAAAATAAGTATTAACCCTGCAAATATCAAATAAGAACCAGCATTAATCCATGCAAGAGTTCTTTTTTCTACTGTCTCTGTGCTCCATTCTATAAAATAGTCAAGGCGATTAAAAACCACTAGTATCCCTACAAAGACCAAGATTGTAATTATATTTTCTTTCTTCATTCGATACTCCTTTGGACACATTCCCGTCTCTTGTTTGGTGAATGCCCGTCTCCATCGCATTGACGGGATTCCCCTCCACATAATTCCAGCGATTCAACGACAAGGGTCTATTAACCATTGGTGCTAGTTTTTGCTTTTGCTTATTTGGCAAAATTCAGAAAAAACAGAACAATCTCCGATATTTAGGCTAAATTGCCGAATCACTTTGGTTTTAACTAGCACCAATGGTTAGTAGATGAGGCAATCTTGCAACGTATCTTGGATTTCATCAAGTGGCAATTTGTTTTTTTCTAATATATTATCCTCTACCAATCGTTGCCAAAGGGAGCAAAACATGGGGTGAAGTACGGGGTTTTTATCTACAGCAATTTTGGTTAGCATTTGAGCATCATCGTAACGCCCCAAGCGAGCATAAGCTTCGATGAAGGGAAGGTACTCTGCCGCATCTGCTGGAGCGTAGGGGATATTGAACGCTTTATCTCCCAGTTGTGCAACTTTTCCCCAATCACTGCTTTGACGAGCGAGATCCGCTTTTTCAAAATAATAGCACCAGTTTCGTTCCGGCTCCATGCCAAAAAGCCATACGGGGGGATTGAAATCGTCATTGTTTTTTAGAATAAAATCACGCGGATTAGAGAGGGGCAAAGCAGGTTCTAAAATACGCGGTAATGCGAGACTGCCCATTTGCACATCCTCCACATCGCGAGGGGTCAGCAAAACGTCTGTATCATATCGAGGGTCAAAAATCCGCAAACAGGAGGGAGGAGAGAAATGCAAAAGAAGTGCTTGATTGGTATTCCCCGTAAAGGTTGTCGCTAAGTGGTTTTTGAAAACAGGCACGCCCTCTTTCAGGGAAGGCAATTCTGCGCCGAGACGACCGGAAACATAAAAGTATTCATACTTCAGGTTGCTCGTTGCTTCTTCGCTGTCATACGCCCAATTCACCAAAAAGCTGAAGGCTTCATCGTCATTATGCGGAAAAACACCTTTATCTTCCGCTAAAATCAAAGTTCCGGGGACAATATCGGGCGCACGCCAGAAAAGTTGCTGAGCAAAAAGTTGTTGTAATCGCCATTCACTGCGATAAATATCGCCATTATGGATTTGGGTTGTGATGGCAAGAGAAACCATTAGAGCGGCTAAGGTAAATCGTTGTGTCTCGTTTTTGATGAGCGAAAGAAGCCATGTTAGCAACATGCTCACGCCGAAAATATAGGGGAAAGTGAAGCGGTCTTCGGGAAAAGTTAATTTGATTGAAAAATCGGCGACATAAAACGGGATTCCGGCACCGAGAATTAAGGCAAGGGATAGGAGGAGCCAATCCCAATCGTGTTTTTTCTTGGACAGTTCCGCTTCGCGCGTGGAGATAAACTTGAGATAGCTTGCGAGAAACCATGTACCGGCGAGAAGAATTGTTCCCATAACGAGCGCAAGTTTAGGGCTAAGTCCGTTTTCGATGCCAAAGGGCTGTACCAAAATTTTTGTCCACGCGCCCAAGCCAACTATGGGAATCGCACGCCAGAGCTGAGTCCATATCCCGCTTATAGAAATAGAGGTCTGACCGAGGGAATAAATGGTGCTTTCGTAAAGAAAAACGCGCCAATATAGGTAGCCTAAAAGCATGGCTAAATAGGGTGCGTAGAAAAAAGAGACTTTTTTCACACGTTCTTTGAGTGTGAGAGGAGCAAAACTGAGTGCTACCCATAAGAAAACGGGGCGAACGAGTTCAAGACCAAAAAGGTATTCTAGTCCAAAGAGACTGAGAAATGAAATGATAAGCGCAATAATGGTTTTGGGGATGCGGAAACGCGGGTTTTTTATCGCTTGAATCATTAACACGAGAGAGATAAAAAAAAGGAAAAGCTGAGTCCAAAAGTATTGGTAGGTAACGGCAATGGGAATTTGTGTAAGACCGGGATAAACTAAAAAGAAGATAGCGGTGAGAGCATTCTGCCATTTTTTTTCACCCCAAAGCGTTTTTAAAATCCACCAAAGAGCAAGTGCGCCTGCCCAGCGTATGAATAGGACGTAAATTTGCCAAATGGCAGGTTTTACGCCAAAGAGAGGCGTGAGCCACGCCTCCCAATAGGCACGGATGGGGCGATTAACGGAGATTTGGGTGAAGATACCTTTAGTGCCAAGTTGAGCGCGTGACCAAGAGAAAGCCCAGTCGTCCCAATAATAGCCGTGCTGGAAGGCAAAGAGTCCGTAGGCGAGGAGAGCTACTAAGGCAAGTACAAAGGGAGTTGCATATTTTTTATAAAGGCTTTTGATTAGAGTCATTTTTTACCAGTAGGGAGGTCCCATTACTAAAAAATCGTAATATAAGGAATAGCATTGGGTGGGCCACCATTTTGGGTTTTCATTAGGGCGGTCAAGCCCTGCCCAATTGTCCATTCCTTCGGTGGTGATTGAGGGGACACCGGCGGCTTTTGCTTCAAGGATTTCTGCATCTACGCGATCCCATTTATCCGCAAAATTTATATAAATATGACGAGATTCGTAGAGCGTTTTTGCGGTTGCCGTGCCGGATATGGCGAGAAATAATGCCGCGAAAATGGCTATGATGATTCCTTTGTAGGGGAGTTTTTCTCTTTGAGCAAGCCAACCGCCCAAGAGGAAGCTGGCATAGAGAAAGGGGAAGACTAAAAAAAATACGGGAATAATGAGGGTGCGTGTGGGAGGGTATTGCACATAACCGTAGACTCCGGCTAGAAAGCCGCCAAACAAAAAAAGTAATCCGCTAATAAACCAAAAGATGATTTTCCAAAGAGGTGTTTTGATTTTATTTTTATATTCTTTGCCTATCCAAAGGGCTATTAGAATTGCACCCAGGAGAGCCAAAACTTCATATTTCTCATGGAGAAAATTATTGATAAACCGAGTAACAGATTCTAAAGAGACATTTAATAGCGTTAGAAGGCTGGGCGCAGATGAAACGTTTGAACGCCGAATATCGTTTCCCGGTGAAGACAAAATGACCGCTAAAGAAACTAATGTCCCCAGCATTGCCGAGAGAAATAAGATCAAGTCTTTATCTAATTTTGTTTTTTTGAAGTCTACAAGTTTGAAGAATATCAATAAAAGTAAAAGGGCAATCTGCAAAACAATGAAGGCTTCGCTTATTCCCCCCAACACGAAGGCAAAGGAGAAACTTAAAAATGCGCCGACATAGATTTCTTTTTTTGTTTCTATTCGTTTTGAAGTTAAAAAGAAAGCATATACGCCAAATGTTAATACGATTAGCGGGAGAGTATAAGCTCGCATTCCGCCCCACCAATATAGAGATTGTTTGACATTGGGGCTGAGCAATAATACGAGAAAAATAGCTACGATTGCCAGAAGAAGAGCTTGTAAAAAGTTGTCTTTTTTTACTTCTAAACTGTGCAGAAAAACGTAAATTGCGATGATGGTGAGAATGACCCAAATAGCTAAAGAGATTGGTGGAATAAGGTGAATATGATAAGCATCAAAAGTATTCAATATCAACCAATCTACGCCAAAAGAGGAGTAGCCTCCACTCCATGTTTTGTACCAATAATAGACTGAACGAATCAAACCAAGTTTTTTTACATAATATGCAGAACAATAATCATCGGCTAAAAATCTTGTAAAACTACCTAAATATCCGTATAAAAAAAGAGCAACGCCGGAGGGCAAAAAGGCTATGAGGTAGATAAGGACATTTTGAACTTTTTTCATTTTTTATATCTTGAACTTAAGAATCTCGTCAATTACTTGTTCCTGATCGCTCAAACTCAAGCCATAGGAAAAAGGCAAACGGACTAACCTATCGCTAACACTTTCGGTGGTGGGGAAATCGCCTGCTTTTCCGCCAAAGCGTTTGCCCATATCTGACAGATGAAGCGGGAGATAGTGGAAAACGCTGTAAATGCCGCGCTCGCGTAGATAGACGATAAAGCGTTGACGAGAATCGAGATTGGGAAGAAGCATATAGAACATGTGATAGGCTTGCTCGGCGTATTCCGGCACCGTGGGGAGTTGGATATTTTCTTTTTGCGCCCAATCTTTGAAAGCGAGATGATACGTTTCCCAGAGGTTTTTGCGATGCGCCTGAATTTTTTCGCGTTCTTCGAGTTGAGCGTAGAGCATCCCTGCCAAAATATCGGAGGGGAGATAAGATGAGCCAATATCTACCCATGTATATTTATCCACTTGTCCGCGGAAGAAGCGCGAGCGGTTTGTCCCCTTTTCGCGGACGATTTCGGCGCGTTCTACCATTTTGGAATCGTTAATTAATAATGCCCCGCCTTCACCGCAAGAGAAGTTCTTGGTTTCGTGGAAGGATTGCGCCGCCATATTGCCAAAAGTGCCTAAGTATTTGCCTTTGTATTTGCCGAAAAGTCCGTGTGCGTTATCTTCCAAAACGGGGATTTGATGCTTGTGGGCAATCTCCATGATTGCATCCATTTCACAGCCAACACCGGCATAATGGACGGGGACAATTGCTTTGGTGCGCGGGGTAATCGCGTCTTCCAGTTTGGATTCGTCCAAATTAAGGGTGTCAAGCCGAATGTCAAGAAAGACGGGCGTTGCTCCGCGCAACACAAACGCGTTTACGGTTGAGACAAAAGTAAAGTCGGGGATGATGACTTCGTCCCCGTCCCGAATATCCAATAAAATTGCCATCATTTCAAGGGCATGGGTGCAAGAGGTGGTCAGCAAGACTTTGGGAACGCTCAGTTCTTTTTCTAAGAGAGCATGGCATTTTTTTGTGAATGCGCCATCGCCGGAGAGATGTTTATTTTCGATAGCTTGTGCCATATAATCCAGTTCATTGCCAACTAGAATGGGGTTGTTGAAATCTACTTTTATGGACATAGTTTATTTGCGCACGATAATTGTGAAATCATAAAGTTCATAGTCATGCAAAAGAGCCACATTGCGTGAAAAATTCTTTTTGCAATAATCGAAAATGAAGAGAGGGTCTGCATAATAGAGGTCATCACGCATTTTGTCGGCATCGGAGTATTTAGTGAGGAAATTGCTGGAGAATCCTTTGCGTGCATGGTCGTTCATCTGATGCAATCCTTCGAGGACAATTTTTGTCCACGCATCGTAACTGGCAGATAATTTCATATTAAAGGTGCCGCTCACGATGGCGTAATCGAGAACGGGAATTTCTTTTAAGTCTGCCGTAAAAGAGCAGTTTTTGTCATCTGCGTAGATTTCATTCCCTTTTTCGACCATTGATTCGGCTATATCGTAGCCGAGATAGGATAATTTATGTCCCAAACGAAGCAGGTAGTCATACATGCCGCCATAGCCACTCCCAAAATCGAGCAGGGAGTATGGCTCTGTTGCGGGACGAATGACTTTGATCAACTGGTCAAAACGCGCTTCTTGCGATTTAGGCGAGTTATAGTCTACGCCCAAATGGGTTGCTCCGTGTTTTTCTAATTTCTCGGTAAAGTATTTTTTTACATCATCTAAATTTTGTGTCATTTTTCCTGCTTTTTGATAAAGTTTAACGCATTTTCACCTTCCATAAACAATAAATCTAAAATGCTTATATGGGGATTAAACGGAGGGTGCAATTGTTCATAGGGAGGATAATCGTATTTGAAAAATTCAAGGGAGATTTTTGCTTCTTCAAATTTTTTATTTTCTATATAGTCTTTTGCAGATGGACCGCTCATATAATGTGTGGTGCCAACTTTTTCTAATATCTGTATTAGGCGGTCGGTTTTTGTCCCGTTGATTCCTTCTAAAGAGGATGAACGCATAAATTTTGTATCTTCTATCCCTAAAATACCAGCCAGTTCGATGGTTGTCTCTATGGTGAAATCTGCTAGAAATTCATCTTGACGCGCATAAATTTTTTCTAACCATGAAAAGTGTTTTTTTAAATAAGGTGCTTTGGCATAGGAAAATTTAAGTGATTTCAAATGTTTTTTTGCCCATTTCTTGCTCCAATCAATCCGCACATCTTTGATGGGAATTCCTTCAGTGACACCTTTACTATGAACGGGAATTGTGAGCCATTGTGCGCCTTGCGATGTTTTTATCTGATTGCGATTGCGCCAGCCGTGCTTATCGTATTGGACATCATCATAAAAGATAAATAAATCAGCTTGATAAATTTGATCGAAATATCCGCGCCACGGGATATAAGAAGGTTGCAGGATAACGACTTTCATTAATTCACTCGTTCGGCGATTGTATACGCGGGTCGTCCGCCGGTGCGCTCAAAAACGCGTGCCAGATATTCGCCGATAATACCCAAAGAGAAAAGTTGTGCGCCGCTAAAAATAGTAACTACCGATACCAAAAATGGAAATCCGGGAATTGACCCCGCAGTAAAATAAATCACTAAGATATAAATAAAAACGCCAAATCCGATGAGGGTAAATAAAAGTCCTAAGATGCTTGCAAAACGCAAAGGAATCGTTGTGTAGCTGGTTAAAACCAAAAGGCTTACTTTGATTAACTTAAAAAAGCCATAATGCGATTCGCCGATTTCTCGCGTTGTTTCATTCACCTCCACCGAAGCAAAATTAGTTGTTCCCCACGAGAGCAAAACATCCACTAAAACGTCTGCGCCCTTAAAGCTCTCGAAAGATTGGCGCAATTCTGTCCGAAAGGCGCGAAACGCACCAATATCCTGCACACTTCGCACGCCCATTACGCGTGAAATCGCTCGTTTTACAAAAGAAGATGCCCAACGTTTCCACCAAACCTGTCCACGTTTGCGCGCCACGCCATAAACCACGTCCGAACCCCCCTTTAATCCCCCCAACAATTTGGGAATTTCAGACGGCGGGTTTTGCAAATCGTCATCCATCGTGACGGTAATATCATATTGCGCTTCTCTAATTCCGCATAAAGTGGTGTTATGTTGACCGTAATTCCGCATCATATTTACCCCCACAACCCAAGAAAATTCCCTCGAGAGATTAACGATTTCTTGCCAACTTCCGTCCGTACTGCCATCGTTGACTAAAATCACCTCATAATCCATCCCCAAAGTAGGCAAAACCTCTCCTAGTTTTTCAACGAGCTGAGGCAAAATTTCTTCACTATAATAAACGGGGATAACGACAGAAAGTCCGGATTTTAGGGGGATGAGTTGCCGCGTCATAGCGTAACTTGATGCTTGCTTGCCATAATTTGACTTGTGTGGAGCATTTCGGCATCTCGGTGCTCATCGCTCCACCCCAGTGCTTCCGCGAGAATATCGGCTAATTCAACCAAAAGGGGTGCGGTGAGCATTCCTAGTTTTGCAATATGGGTGCGGCGTAAAACCAAATCTTCGAGACGGGTGATTTTCTCTTGTTTTGCTAAGAAGATAATTTCTCCTCGGCTATAACTTGGCAATGAATCCAAAGGCTTGTCATTTTCTTTAGAGATGAACATCGCAATTTCTTCAACCCGTGTCCCATAACGCTGGTAAAGTTCGTCTAGGCGTTCAAGTGAGAGATTAGTCCATGCGGCAATTCCCTCTAATTGTTGTTTCCGCTCGTCTTTCCTGCGTTCGTAGTTGCGTCCGCCGCCAATGGCTAAAGCATCGGTTGACTTTGTGCGCGGCATGTTTAGGTAGTTTAAGGCTTTGTCGGTTACTTCTTCGGCGAAGGCTCTAAAAGAGGTCCATTTACCGCCTATCATCGAATAGATGGGATAATTTTGTCCCGTCCAAACGCCGCTAAGCACCTGAATGCTATGGTCTCGCGAAATTTGTCCGGTTGTTTTTGCGCCGCTATATTCTAAGGGGCGTACGCCTGAAAACCGGAAAACTATTTGCTCTTTTTCAACAAATATGTTGGGGAAAACTATTTTTATCATTTCGAGGAAATAATCTACTTCTTTTTCTGTGCAAGACGCGTCATCGGGGTCTTCAATGGGCAAGTCGGATGTGCCGACTAAGACTTTGTCGTAAAGGGGGTAAATAAGTACGATACGTCCATCATCGTTTTCAAAGAAAAATTCGTGGTCGCCAATGGCGGAGCGTAGCTCAGGGTTGTCAATAACGAGGTGCGAGCCTTTAGTCCCGCCGATGAAGTGCGCGTTCAAGCCCAAAGTCGCGTTTGTTTCGTCTATCCAAGGTCCGGCGGCGTTGATAAGTAGGCGAGGGCGAACGTCAAAAATATCTCCGGTTATTTCATCTTTAAGAGTAACAAAATTCAACTTGCCCCCAATAACACTTGCATAATTTAAGGCATGTGCATCGGGGCTATCCGCTTCTGCATCAAGAAGCAACTCAATAGCGAGCCGCTCCGGCTCGGTAATTGCGCCATCGTAATAAGTTGCCGCATAGCGGATTTTTGGGTTTAGGTGACTCCAGCGAAGTAGTGCTTTTTTTCGAGCTGAAATTTGATGTTTAGGCACAGTTTTTTGCCCGCGAGTGAAGGCATCGTAAAAAATTAATCCGATTTTGATAACCAGCGCACCACGCTCTGAGGGACGATTTAGAAGGTTGAAAAATTTGAGGGGGGCGTTGAGAATCCCTGAAAAAATTTTGAAGATGGGAATGGTGGTGGGGAGCGGGTGAACGATGTGAGGCGCGTTTTTCAACATTCGGTTGCGTTCTTGCACCGCTTCTTTCACGAGGCGAAACTCACCGTTTTCGAGATAACGAATACCCCCATGCGCCATGTGCGAGGATGCCGCGCTAGTGCCTGATGCAAAGTCGGCGCGATCAACGAGGAGGACTCTTGCGCCGTTAAGTGCCAAATCACGGAATGTGGCTATACCATTGATGCCTGCGCCGACAACGAGAACATCGAAATCTAGTGAGGACTTTAGAGAAGAGATAAGTTCTTTACGATTCATGATTTTTTATACCCAAGAAAAAGACGGAAGAAATATAGTGAATTGTACCGTATTCTTAGTGAATTCTGGGCATTCCCAACAGAAATGGGGTGCTCTAAAATCTTGTAGAAAAAATCAGCCCCGCTGGGGATTTATCCCGCATGGGGTTTTGCAATAAAATCCTACAAATTTTTTGTACACCCGAAATAGGGAAGGAGAGATCCTTAGTGAGAGAAGTGCGGTAAAATAATCCCGTGCGGGAAGTGATTCCGCAATAGATAATTGCTTATACGGCGTTTTAATTCGCTCGTCACTTTGCTTTTTTTAAAGAGAAAATTGTATACGGAGGAAAATAATGAGTTGGAAGGGAGCAGTAAGGTCACTTGAAGCCGCAGGGCGACGCGCTGAACGTGAATCATTGAGAAGGCAACGCGAACTTGAGAGACAACATAAGCAATTTGAGAAAATGCAAGAAACCGAACGAGCTAATTACCTCGTAAACTAAGTACTCTGTAGTTTTTGACATTTCCTGAAAAATGCGAGAAAATGTCAAGACTATGAAAAAACAACATGTAAAACTTACAGAT
>CAZERH010000052.1:0-9655 GCA_964515535.1 uncultured Anaerolineaceae bacterium | reverse complement strand
TCCAGATATTATTTTCTGCACCAAAAGAGCGTTTTTCGTCTAAGAGGGAATCTTTTTGCGGGTCAATCACAATCAAGCCAAAACGCTGGTCATGTAGGTCTTTATAAAATTTCCCCATATACGCCCCATTACGAGCCATCACCATTTCCATCAAGACATCTTTTTCATATTCCGGGACAAGAGGAATGCCTTCGATTAATCTAACCGCCAAAAGATGACGTTGTGAGATAAAGAGGACTTCATCCCCTTGCGCCGCGACGCGCGTGCTTTGGGCTTGGATATCATTTAATGCGGCGGTTGTTGCCACTTGATCGTATCCCATTGAACCCGCCCCATGCAGAATAAACCACGCCAAAACAAGGGTTGCGGCAAAAAGCATCTCTCCACGCGGCTGTCTCAAAAGGGGATCAAGCCCAAATTCACGCGCGATTATGAGTGCGCCCACAAGCAAGATGCTAACAAAATAAGCATCCATATTATGCAAATCTGCCCCGCCACCAATTTTCACACTAACGACCAATCCCCCCACAAAAAGAATCAATAAAATCGAAAAAATACCTGTTTTTTGAAAAAAATCCCATTTTTTACTAGCATAAAAAACAAGAATAATTAGCGGTAAGGAGAGGAAAACTGCCCCCCACAAAATACCAAGCGTATAAGTGGCATTCGGCAAAAGGCGATACCAAAGCAAATCCGAGGCGAGACTGGTGAAAAACTCATTGCGTGCGCTATTGCCAGAGAGTTGAATATAGAGGGCTTGTGAAAAAAATGCTGTAACGACTCCCGAAAAAAACCATGCGGCGGGAAGAGAAAAGTAGTTCAAAAATCTTTTTCCCTTACCACGAGTTTCAAGGAAATAAATTAGCGCGGCAAGCATGGCGGGGACTGGAAACCAATTAATGCGACTCGCCCCCACCCAAATAGAGGCGATGACGATGGCTATCCATGAACGTTTTATTTTTTTAGGGGAAACAAAAGCAAAAATTATTAAAGCGGGCAGGAGAAGATGAGCGTAAATTGAGCCTTGTACCAAAAAAAGAAATGCCCAAAGAGCAAAAAAAACGGCACGCGAATTCAACAATTCTTTGCGTATTTTTTTTGCTAAAACAACGCTGATTGCCCATGATAATCCGAGCGTTAAGGCTATAGCCCAAGCGCGATACACCCAAAGAGGCAGTTTTCCAAAAAGAAAAGGTAAGCTCAACAGAAAATGAAGGCTGGGATGCAAAATTGGAAGCGGGAGTTTCTGCCCGTAGATTTTTTGCGAGAAAAAGAGCGAGGCGTAATAATAGCGGCTGTCACGCGTCCACCCCAGCGCAAAAGGATAGTCAGTGATATAAAGACTCACCATGAGCAATTGATAGACCAAAAGTTGCGCTAGCGCGGCAAAGAGAATGTTCTCTGTCCATGAGATTTTTTCGTTTTCTACCGCAAAAGACATTCGAGCTACACGCAGAAAAGTGGCGGAAACAAAAGTGAGCAGAAGGAAAACAAGAATCTTAATCCATAAACGGTTTCCGAACAGAGTACCAAAATAGGGATTTAAAACTAGGAGAGGTAAAACGAATAAGGTAATGACAAAAAGCGCGCTAAAGACCCACCTCAATTTTTTTCCACGCGCTAAAAACATATCGTAAGTTTTTTCTAGCTTTTCAAATGATTTCGTCCAAGTAAGAATAAAGGGAGTTGCCGCTAATATCCCCACTAATGCGATAATGATTAAAAGAACAAGCCATTTAGGTTGGGTGAGGGAAAAACCTTTCTCCGTGGCGATATTGCTTAAATCGTAAATCGCCAAAATGCTGGATATTACAATACTGCCAAAGAGGGTGCGCCAGAGAGATTTGTTCACAGATTTTGCGGATTGTCTAATTACTCCACCAACTCGTCACTAACTTCATCGACACCAAGACCATAAGCCCCCGCCTTGAGAACCTTCAACGAAAGTAACGCACATTTTAAGCGGACAGGTCCCAACTCAATGCCTAATAATTCGATAATATCATCTTTCTTTAGGGCTTTAACTTCATCAAGCGTTTTGCCGTGAATCGATTCAATCAGCAAGTCCGCTGAGGCTTGAGAGATGGAACAGCCATGCCCATCGAAGGCGGCTTCGGTGATGATATTTTCATCATCTACACGCAAAGTGATTTCAATATGATCCCCACAAACGGGATTATCGTCTTCAAAGAAAATATCGTGCGGGTCAAGATGTCCGCGATAATACGGGGTTTTATAGCGTTCTATAATTAATTGTCGGTAAAGATCGTCCATAAATGATTTGCATTGCCTATTATGCGTTTTTTTACGAAACACGCAACACGCCACACATCCTTTTTAGCCAAAAATTTCTTTTACTTTATAAATACCTTCCACAAGCTTATCTACTTCTTCTTTCGTATTATAGATATAAAAACTTGCTCTGGTTGTCGCTCTCACGCCACAAACTTCGTGCAAAGGTTGGGCACAATGATGTCCGGCGCGAACAGCGATTCCTTCCTCGTCTAAAATTTGCGCCATATCGTGCGGATGAATACCATCCATCACGAAGGAAGCGACACCGCCTTTGTGTTCTGCTGAGGGACCAAAAACCGTGATGGTGGGAATTTCCGCCAATCGCTCTAACGCATATTCTGCAATTTCATGCTCGTGAGCTTCAACCGCCTCCATCCCAAGATTTTGGAGATATTCAGCCGCCATCCCAAAACCAATTGCCTCGGCGATAGCAGGCGTACCCGCTTCAAATTTATAAGGCACTTGATTGGTCACAAAAGAGCGCAAATGAACTGTTTTAATCATATCGCCACCACCCATAAATGGAGGCATCGCGTTGAGTAAATCAATTTTGCCGTACAATGCGCCAATTCCGGTGGGGCCCAACATTTTATGCGCCGAAAAAGCGAGAAAATCCACGTCTAAATTTTGTACATCTACGGGGAGATGCGGCACAGACTGCGCCCCATCCACGAGCGTAACTGCACCGGCTTCGTGCGCCAACTTAATAATCTCTTTGGCGGGCGTAATTGTGCCTAAAACATTCGACATTTGCGTAAATGCGACCAGCTTCGGTTTCAACGCAAGCATTTTTTGATAGGCATCCATATCGAAAAGATAATCATCGGTAACAGGCACAAATTCCAGCACCAAATCTTCTTCTTCAGCGAGCATTTGCCAAGGGACTAGATTCGAGTGATGTTCCATTTCCGTTAAGATAATCACATCGCCCGAAGCCAAATTCTCACGTCCCCAGGTTTTGGCAACAAGATTAATCGATTCGGTTGTGTTACGCGTAAAAACCACTTCGCGCGGTGAAGGCGCATTAATCAGCGAGGCAACCTGCTCACGCCCCTTCTCATACATGGCGGTAGCTTCTTCTGCCAAAGTATGCACACCTCGATGGATATTCGCGTTCGAATGGCGATAAAATTCATTCATCGCCTCAATAACCACAGTCGGTTTCTGGGACGTAGCTGTAGAATCAAGATAGACAAGTTTCTTTGCAGAACCAACTTCACGTTCGAGAACAGGAAAATCAGCGCGCACCAAGTTTAGGTCAAAGGACGTTTTCATCTGCGTTATATTTTCTTTGCGCGTTTTATCGGACGAATATCTTCCGAATTGGTGGGAAACCACAAAATCCGATCCGGCACCATCCAGCCTTCCGTAAGATATATATTCACCTGAAATTGCACAGCTACCAACTTATTATCCACCTGCGCCACAACACCTTTCAGCCATCCCCGCACACGTTCATTTTCCTTGTCGTCATGATCACAAAAAACTTCAACTCTATCGGCAACCTGATATTCGTGCGGTTGCACCGGACTTCGCATAAAAGCCATAATCTAAACCTCCGAGATTTTTCTGTAGGATAAAGTACCGCTCCGCGCTTGTTTTGGGCTTGGTAGCCCTTAAGAAACGGATGCTTATCCTGTTTTTTTATTTCAACTTCGCCTTAATTGCTTTCTGAAAACGTTCACGTACACCCTCAAAAGGGATGCGTTGCATAATAGGGTCAAAAAAGCCCTCAACCACAAGCCGTTCTGCATCTTTTTCCGGGATACCGCGACTGAGCAAATAAAAGAGTGGCTCCGAATCAATTTTACTAATCGTTGAGCCATGAGAACAACGCACATCATCTGCCATAATCTCAAGCCCGGGGATAGAATCGGCGCGAGCGTTTTTGCTCAAAATCAAATTGCGGTTTGCCTGATAGCCATCTGTTTTTTGTGCGTTCGGGGCAACATAAACCATGCCCTGCCATACCGAACGACTTTTCTCTTTGAGCGCACCTTTAAATAACAAATCACTGGATGTATGCGGCGCGAGATGATTTTGCTGAGTATCGTGGTCGAGATGCTGTTCTCCATTCGCAAAATAAAATCCTGACATTTTGCCCGATGCCCCTACACCAACAAGATCTATATCAGAGAAATTCTTGGTTAAACGGCTTCCAACTGCACCGAAAATCCAATCTAGGGTGGCATCTTTGCCAATTTTAGCGCGTTCATGGCTAAAATTGACGATTTTATCGCCCCAAGATTGCAGTTCTACAAAACGTAAATTTGCGCCTGCTTCGAGAGTAATCTCAACAATCCCCGCGTGCATAGATTCCACACCATCGGGTGAGGCGGATTCGTGGAGGTAAATTGCGTCTGCGCCCTCCTCTATATAAACGATAAGATGTGAGAGATGTGCCAAATTTGCACCTGCACCCCACAAAACGCTATGAAGCGGTTCCTCAACCTGCACGCCGCGCGGGACGTAGAGCAAAATCCCGTTTGTAGCGAGGGCGGCGGTGAGGGCAGAGAACTTCCCGTCCTCAGCGGAAACGACATTCCCAATCAGTTTTGCGAGCAGTTCGGGATATTCTTTTTCGGCGGTTTTGAAATCTGTAAAAATCACACCTTTTTCAGCTAACGCAGGAGCTAATGAGATATTTGCACCACCGGCAAGGAGGGTAATTTGTCCACCATGCTGGTCGCCAACGAGGGGGGTAAGAAAAGTTTCGGGGACGGGGGCAAGGTCATTATACGCACCATCTGCGGGGAGTTGGAATGAATCGAAGGAGATTTTGCGTATATCGGTGCGTCTCCAGGCTTCGTCTTTTTTTGTCGGCAGATGTGCTTCTTTGAACGCCGACCAAGCCAAATTCCGGTATGCGCCGAGCGGTGAGTTGTTGGAGGTGTTGACCATCTCTTTGGAAAAGCCAAATGTTTGGTCTGCCGTACCGCGCTTGCTTCTCATTTTAGTATTTATTTTTGTCATTTGATTATCTTATTGATTAGGCAAGGGATTTACCCTACAGAGCCTTCCATTTGCAGTTGGATAAGGCGATTCATTTCGACAGCGTACTCCATTGGCAATTCTTTTACGAGCGGTTCGATGAAACCGGAAACGACCATTGTAATGGCTTCTTCTTCGCTGAGACCGCGTGCCATGAGGTAGAAAAGTTGTTCTTCGCCGACTTTAGAAACAGATGCTTCGTGACCAATGCTGACTTCATCTTCTTCAACTTCGATATAGGGAAAAGTGTCTGTGCGGGAGTGTTTATCGAGGAGCAGGGCATCGCAAACAACACTATTTTTGACGTGGTGCGCGCCTTTGATGACTTTTACCAATCCGCGATAGGAAGATTTTCCTGTGCCTTTGCTGATGGATTTAGAGGTGATTTTGCTGGTGGTGTGTGGCGCAAGATGTACCATTTTGCCCCCCGCATCTTGGATTTGTCCATCGCCAGCGAATGCCATTGAGAGAATTTCACCATGCGCACCCGGTTCCATTAGGAAGCAAGAGGGGTATTTCATGGTGACTTTGGAGCCTAGATTAGAGTCAACCCATTCCATTGTGCCATTTTCAAAGACTTTGGCTCGTTGGGTGACGAGATTATAAACATTCGTTGACCAATTTTGAATGGTAGAGTAGCGTACACGCGCATTCTTCTTAACGATGATTTCAATCACGCCACTGTGGAGGGCATCGGTTGTGTAGGTCGGAGCGGTGCACCCCTCAACATAATGAACCTGTGCGCCCTCGTCGGCAATAATGAGTGAGCGTTCAAATTGCCCGATATTGGCACTATTTAATCGAAAATAGGCTTGCAGTGGCAAGTCTACCTTGATACCTTTGGGTATATAGACGAAAGAGCCGCCTGACCAAGCCGCACCGTTCAATGCCGCAAATTTATTATCAGCATAGGGGATAACAGTGCCAAAGTATTCTCTAAAAAGTTCAGGGTGCTTGCGTAAACCATCTTCAATACTTAAGAAAATAACGCCCTGCTTTTCGAGGTGTTCAAGAATCGAGTGATAGACCATCTCCGATTCGTACTGCGCCCCGACACCGGAAAGAAATTTCTGCTCGGCTTCGGGAATACCTAATTTGTCGAAGGTGTTTTTGATGTCATCAGGGACATCGTCCCAATTTTTTTCTTGCCCTTCAGTGGGTTTAACATAATAGTAAATATCGTCAAGATTGAGCGATGCAATATCAGGACCCCACGTCGGCATTTCTCGTTTCACATAATGAGCATAGGATTTGAGCCTATAATCCAACATCCATTGCGGCTCTCCCTTCATTGCCGAGATTTCTCTGACAACCTCAGTATTTATACCTTTTTGTGCTTTAAACACATAATTCTCGGGGTCTTTAAAATCATATTTATCTTGCCCTCCGATTTTTTCTAGGGATTGCGTATCAGACATAATAAACTCCTACCAATAAAAAATCAACCGGCAACTAAATCTGCGTATTTTTCGCGTACCCAATCGTAACCATGCTCCTCAAGGTGCAAGGCTAATTCAGGTCCTGCTGATTCGACAATCCGCCCGCCAAACATGATATGGACAAACTGTGGCTTAATATAATCCAACAAACGCTGGTAATGGGTAATCACGATAATACCCAAATCGTCACCAGCGAGTGCGTTTACGCCATCTGAAACAATCCGAAGCGCATCAATATCCAGCCCCGAATCGGTTTCGTCTAAAACCGCTATGGTGGGCTTGAGCGTTGCCATTTGCAAAATCTCGGCTCGTTTTTTCTCTCCGCCAGAAAAGCCTTCATTGAGATAACGCCCTGCAAAAGCGTGATCCATTTTGAGCATATCCATTTTTGCCTTAAGCGTTTTGCGAAACTCCAGAATAGATATTCCCTTATCGTCCGGATTTTTAGCACGGCGGCGTGCGTTCAACGCTGTGCGCAAGAAATTCGCCACCGTAACCCCCGGAATAGCGACCGGATACTGAAACGCGAGAAAAAGCCCTAGTCTCGAACGTTCATCGGTTGCCAACTCTAGCATATTCCGACCATCAAAAAGAATCTCCCCCTCCGTTACATCGTAGGCTGGGTGTCCCATCAAGGCATACGCTAAGGTCGATTTTCCTGTTCCGTTCGGTCCCATAATAGCATGAATTTCACCCGCTTTAATACTAAGATTTAATCCCTTTAAAATTTCTTTCCCATCAATACTGACGTGCAAATTCTTAATTATCAACGTAGACATTAGCTCTCCTGTAAAAATTTTTTCAGCAATGCTTTTCTTATTAAAATCTATTATCAAACGAGCGGCATTATAGCATGTGAGGTGAAAAAAGTCAATAATTATCATATTTATCTAGTATATTGACAAAAAAAAAGAGCGGCGTTATACTCTCGCCACATTATGGCAAAAACACGCGAGAAAATTCTGCAAGCCTTGCTCCGAAAACCACGCTCAACCATCAACCATTTGGCTGATGAAGTTGGCATCAATCCCATTTCGGTGCGTCACCACCTGAACAAGCTTCTGGCTGGCGGTCTTATCATTTCCGAGGAAGAGCGTCATGGCGTTGGCAGACCACGCATGGTCTACACACTCACAGAAGAAGGCACCGAAAAATTCCCCACGCGTTATTTACGCCTCACATCCCGTCTGCTAAAACAACTCAAAGAAACACTCCCAAATCCGATGGTAAGGGAACTGTTTTCCCAAGTTGCCGTCAACTTAGCAGACGAATATAAAGACCAACTTAAAGGGCTACCGATAGAGGGGCGTTTAGACATCATCAAAACACTTCTCAATGAAGAAGGCTTTACCGTAGAATGGGAAAAATCGGAAAAACAATATCTCATCCACGAAATTTCATGCCCCTATTATAAAGTTGGCGAAAACCATCCCGAAATCTGCTCGATGGATCAGACTCTCATATCACAAATTTTAGCTGTCCCTGCCGAACAGATACAATGTATTTTAAACGGCGATGATCGCTGTACCTATCTTGTAGCCCCCACAAACTTATCAGAAACGGACTAAATAAAAATGAGCGAAGAAAACGAACTTAATCTCATAAAATGGGAGATTCACGATACCCATCCCAAACAAGTAGAGCCTCTGCGAGAGGGACTGTCCAAAGTCATCGATCCTGAAATCGGCATGAATGTTCTGCAATTAGGCTTAATCCGAAAAGTAAGCATCGAAGATGGAATCACCAAAATCCACATGATTCTCACAACCCCCTTCTGCCCCTACGCCCCCGCCATGATTGAAGCCACCCGAAAAGGCGCGCAAGATGCCCTTGGTCAACCAGCCACAGTAGATATGGGTATGGAAGCATGGGATCTTTCGATGATGGAAGACCCCTCAGCACTGGATTGGGGGATATACTAATCACTCCACTAAAGTACGAGAAAACGCGCCTCAAGTCAACTTGCGTGCTGTGATAAAAAATTTAAGATTTGTCAGACAGTCAGCCCGATAGAGTCTATTCTTTATCAGCAAACCCATCAGAATCCATGTGCATAAGCGTAGGGTTATCCCCTTCTGAAAAACCTGAAAGCAAAAACAGCGCGTTCGTCACGTTGCCACCCACATTGCGCCAACGATGCCGCAAATGCGCAGAAAACATAAGACTATCACCCGCTTCTAAATTATAGTATGCGTCTTCAATTTGGTATTCCAACTCTCCCCGTAAACAAATCACAAATTCATGCCCCGTATGCACCATCGCATGTACGCCGCTACTAGCACCGCTCTCTAGTGTGAGCAAAAAAGGCTCTACGCGACCGACAAAATCCTCACCGCCCAACCCCTCCCAAGTGCCACGCTGGAAAGGAACGCGCGTGCGCTCATCCGCCTTAACGAAAACAACCATTTCGCTATCTGTCGCTTCCCCGAAAAAAGAGGTAATCGGCACCCTCATCCCCTCGGCAAGTTTATACAGCGTGCTTACTGAGGGAGAGGTTTTATCGCGCTCTATCATGCTAAGGGCGTTGGCAGAAAGTCCGCTTTTGCGCGCTAATGCACGAATGGATAAATTACGCTCCAAACGTAAAGTGCGTAAACGTGCGCCAACATTAACGGATACCGCGTCTTCTTTATACAAGTCCATCAGTTTCACCTCTCTTAATTATTTGGGTATTTTTTTTGCGAAGCGTACCATGCAAATCAACTCTACCAAAACAGCTTGGAAATACTTGCCCTTATTTTCACCTTCCATTTGTGACATTATCCTACCACACGACAGATTATGCTACAATCTTTTGTGTTTGGATATATTATATCTAAATAATCATATAGTGTTAAGCTGATGCAACCATCTAAAATCACCAACGTTTTGAGCAATGGCTAAAAAACTACTCATCTGTCCCGATTTAAGCAAAAAACATCTATAATGAA
>CAZERH010000051.1:0-9685 GCA_964515535.1 uncultured Anaerolineaceae bacterium | reverse complement strand
CAATCAAAATATCGGCGGCGGATTGCCAGAGGGGCAGGTCGGTGTTGTGGATGAAGCCCGTAAATTTGACATTTTTTTGCTCTTTCGCTTTTTCGCGCCACGCGTGGACTTCGGCTTGTCTGCCGCCCACCCACAGAAATTGAATCCCCGGGCTTTCTTCTGCCAACGCTAAAAAGGTCTCCACCCCGCGACCGGCGTAGAGATGACCGGTGCAAATCACCGTTGGGGACTCTTCGATGTCCAACTCCCGCCGAGCAAGTTGGGGACTTGGGCGCGTTTCGTAGCGTTCTAGGTCAATCCCGTTTGGGGCGATGACCGTGTCTTTGGGCAATCCGTAGTTATGAGATAAGACATCCGCCAAAGCTTGCGTGATGCTGGCAAGACGCTTTTTCTCGCCAATCCGCAAAAAAGCGCGATACCACCAGGGACCGAATCGGCCCAGCGGCGGCTCGTGCATTTCGTGGATGGTGGGCAGGTGATGCAGGAGGGCAAAAACGCTACTTTGCGGAGACCAGCTATAGATTAAATCGGGGGTATATTTGCGAGCTTCTCGAAGGGCGCACCACGTAAAAGCACGGCGAGATTTGGCACTAAGCCAGCGGACTTCAAAGGTTTTTTCTAGCCCATAATACTCGGTTATTTCCGCGCGTGTTGCGCCCCAAGGCTCTATATCGGGGACGAGGAGGGTGAGGTCGTGACCCAGTTGCGTGAGGGCTTGGCAGACTTTCATCACCTGAATCCCGTTTGCGTTGGGAGAGGGAATGCGCGAGGTGGCAATGGCGAGGATTTTCATAGTCAGCTTTTCTTATGCTGTCTTCGAAAAAACTAATACAATTTTACCTTCAGATTCATATTCAATACGTTCTCCCAATAAAGCTGTAGTTGCCATAACATCAGAAAGAGACTGTACAGATTCTAGAAGCCTGTCCATTTGTGATGGAGTATAGAACACTTCTTTCTTAAAGTGTGCTTTTATATTTGAGACATCATTTTCTGAAAATTGAAGGCGGGCATAGATTTCTTTCTTTTCCCCTTTTTGTATTGGCTCTAACTCATCTATTTGATTTGCATCAATATAAAGTTCTTCTAAACCTAAGTCCGAAAAACCTTTGGGTTCATTGATATTTACTTTAACTCCAATGGTAGCTCCGAATTCAAGATTAAAGAGCTTACAAATATCACGAGATGCTGGATATGGGGAACCTATGTATTCCACAGAAAGTAATATTTCTCTTCCTGAAAGGTGCTTTGGTACCAATAAAAATTTATCAATAACAACTTTTGATGTATTGTATTCATCTTCTAGCTCTTGTAAGGGTTGCTCTTTAGATTCTAGGAGCCTTGCAAAATCTCTTCGAAGTTTTTCTGCGAGATCACTGGATGAAGAAAAGTAATCAATCGTATGTCTTTCCCGTAACAAATCCTTAAATGTATTCAGAAGTTCACGTTCATGACCATAATCAACATTTTTTGGAGATATTTTAGAGTTATCTTCATCAATAAGATAAATAAGAATTTCTTTATTGTGTTGAATAGCCCTTTCATACTCGAGTTGGGTAAAAGATTTCCCCGTTCTATGTTCAATGGATCCAAGTCGCATGGCTATTATGCCAATATATATATCTGAGAGGTCAACCTCCGCTAAGCATGTATCAAGAGGACTCTCTGTTCGAGCACCAAACTCTTCCATGCCTCGAAGATTTACTTCAAAATCTTCGAGTAGATTCCATACGGCTTTTCTTTCTTTTGAAAGATCAGAATATGTAGAAGATATAAAGACCGTTTTTTTCATAGCAACACTCTCCACTATAGCAAAATAAAATCTGTTTTCTGTGTTTCTGCTTGTTGTACCTAAAATTAGGCACTTTTCATCTCTGAATGCCTTTTGATTTCATCTGAATAGATCAGAGTGTGTTCCTGTACGAATAAGCGTAAGCTCTGTTTCGCTACTCTCATAAATGAGCAACCAATCTGGTTCAATATGGCACTCACGAGTCCCCTTATATTGACCAACCAGAAAATGGTCTCGATATTTTGGTTCTAAATTTCCCCCAGTGGTCAGTTTTTCGATAATTTTTTTGAAGCCTTTAAATTTTCTTCCGCGCTTCGCCATTCGCTTAACGTCTTTTTTAAATTGAGAAGTTCGGCGAATATTTCTCATTAGATTCCCAGATCGTCAAATAATTCTTCGGCGGTGCTGAAACGCTCTAAATTATTCCGTAACCTTGCGTCTTCCAAAGCATCCACTGTTTGCTTATTAGGAATTCTGACAGAAAATGGTAACCCTTGTTGCAGTTCTACTTGTTTATAGAAAAGGGTAATCGCTTGGGAGGAGGATAATCCTAATGCTCTAAAAACTTCTTCGGCTCTTGTTTTCAATTCAGGGTCAATTCTCGCGGAAATGGTTGATGTTTTTATCATCTTTCACCTTCTTTAAGCTTTTTTGTTTACAATGTATATTCATTGTAACACCTTTGCGTTTATTTGAAAGGCGATTTCCCTATCCCAAAATCTCCACTTCATTCGGCAAATTGGGGACAGAGCATAAGAAGACAAAAGGTTCATCGCCGAGGGTTTCGTGAGAGTGCGGCAATCCGGCGGGGATGTCGAGATGATGTAGTAGGAAATTGTGAATTTCTTGGGTTTCGGACATAGGGAACTCCAAAATAATATAATGCGCGTGGTGAGTCTACTGCAACAACTACGTTACCACAGAGACGACCTTTTTTCAGTAGCTTCTTTGATGTTTTATTTCTGCTTGTCGGCAGTTATAAATTCGAGATATTTCTCTACCATCAAATCCAAACTCAAATTTTCTTCGGCATGTTGACGCGCGCCTTTTTGATATTTTGGGAGATTTGTTAAGATTTCCAGTGCGGCTTCGGTGAGGGCTGAAATATCCGGTTCTTCCAATTTCCATTGATCGTTGCCGTAGGGGACTGTTTTTCCCGCGGAGGGTGGGACAAGCTCTGAGAGCGATCCCGTATCAAATCCCAGAACGGGAAGTCCACAGGCGAGGGCTTCGATAACGGCGTTGGGGCAGGGGGGATTTACTTCAGCGGAAAAATAAAGATGGGCAGAGCTATCTATTGCGGGGATTTTTTCACGGGGGAGAACGCCAAGAAATTTGACATCTGCTCTGGTCTCGGAGATGATTTTGGCTTTATAAGATTCGTCCACACGCCCAACAACCAGAAGCTCAATTGGAAGGAGTTTTGTGAGATTTTCAGCGAATTTTACCGCCCAGCGAAGCCCGGAATCTAGCCCGCCGGCAAGGCTCCCCTCAACAAGTAGGAGACGATATTTTTCAGGGCGGCTAAAGTTTTCGACCTGAGGGGGGTGATAAATATCCAAATTTACCGCGTTGTGGATAACAGTATGCGGGACGCGGGTCTCGCCGTACCAATTTTCCCACCATTGATGGGTAAATTCGCTTTGGTAGATGATTTTATCGGTTAGAAAACGGCGAATGAAGGCAAGGACAGCGTTCCCATATTCGGAGCGGAGGTGATAACGGATGCTCGTCCAGCGTTTACGTTGCACCCAGTTGATTCCGTCCAGGCGTTGGATGATGGGGATGCCGCGTTTACGGGCACGATGCAAACCGAGCAGATTTCGCGTCCCGGCAAGAAGCAAGATAAAGTCCACGCGCGGCGCGTCCAAATCATGAGTCACTTCGATGCCGCGAGACTTCAGTCCCTCAGCAAATTTGATTCGAAAAGAGCCAACGCCTCCCATAGATTCTACGCGAGGGTAGATACAAATTTTAGTCATCGGGCGTTATTGAAAATATCCCAATGCCAATCTTAGTCGTTCTTCAACATTTTTTGGGGCGTCTTTGGGAATGGATTGGATCGCGGTTTGTGCTTCGACAATGCTGTAGCCTAACGCAGTGAGTGCGGCGAGAACTTCACCATCCGTGTCAGACATGGCGGCAACTTGCTCGAGGGCATCCATTGGCTTGAGTTTGTCCTGAAGCGAGAGAACAATGCGCTGGGCGGTTTTCTTGCCTACCCCGGGAACGCGGTTGAGGATATCGTACTCTTCGTTGAAAACGGCTCGTTTAATGGTATCCGGCGAAAGGGAAGAGAGAATCGCCAAAGCCAGTTTGGGTCCAACCCTGTTCACACTGAGAAGAAGCGAATAAAGCTCGCGGTCGCCCTGAGATTCAAATCCATAAAGTGACATGGCATCTTGGCGAATAACGAAGTGGGTGTAGAGAAAAACACGCTCCCCAACATTCATTTGCTCCCGCAAAGTGGAGGGAATATGAACGCGCATTCCAATTCCGCTAACTTCTACAATAAAGGCATCTTCTTCTTTTTGGGTAATTTCACCGCGTAAAGTTGCTATCATATTTTTTCTCTTTTTTCGAGCCGAGGTATGAGCGTTGCACGAGATCTATCTCGCTTTACCTGATTGACTGACAAATCTCAAAACTTCACCACAGAGCGCACGGAGAACACCGAGAAGACTTTAAAAACTCCGTGAATTTCGATGGTCTCTATGGTAGAAAACGCCCAAATAGTTTTGTCAGCCAATCATCTCGCTTTACTCATATCTTTTGGTGTGAATATGTGTAATTGCCACCGCCAGAGCATCTGCGGCATCATCGGGGCGTGGAATGCTGTCCAGTTCGAGGAGCATCCGCACCATATCCTGAACTTGGCGTTTCCCCGCTCCCCCGTAACCTGCGACTGCTAATTTGATTTCGTTAGGGGTATATTCAGCAGGATACATTCCCGCTTGGGCAAGAGCGAGCATTACCACGCCGCGTGCCTGCCCAACCGCAATGGCATTAGTGACATTGCGCTGAAAAAACAACTTCTCCACCGCACAGCGTTCCGGCTGATGGAGGAGGAGAAGTTCGTTGAGTTCATCATAAATTGTGATGAGCCGTTCATGGGCGGGCGTTTTGGCGGGCGTGGTGATAACGCCATACGCGACGGCTTCGAGACTGTCATCCGCGAGCTGACGTACAAATCCGTAGCCTGTGGTGGCGGTACCGGGGTCTATGCCTAGAACTAAGCTCATTTTGAATGCCTTTCAAAAAAATGTTGCGTAAAAAACGAAACACAAAGGACGCCAAGAGCCACGGAAAAAGGCTTTTTAACTTTGATAACCCGAGTGTCCTTTGTGCTTAAAGTCAAGAGATATTACGTAATACTTTTTTGACCTATTCTTTCGCTAAGACTGTCATTGCCTCATCAGAAATGCTCATATTATGATAAACATTTTGCACATCGTCTAATTCTTCGAGTTTTTCAATGGTTTTTAAGACCTGAAGGGTATCTTCAACGCTGAGTTCCATTTCTTGTTTCGCATCCATGCGTATACCGGCATCTTCGGGGGTGACGTTGGCGGCGCGGAGAGCTTCGCTTATATCTTTGAAACTATTAACGGGGGCAATAATTTCTATCATTCCATCATCTTCTGTCACGTCATCCGCACCCGCTTCAATGGCAAGTTCAAAGGCTGTATCAAAATCCATTTCTTTATTGGAAAAAGTGAAAAAAGTGACGCGATCAAATTGCCACATAACGGAGCCGTTTTCGCCAAGTGAGCCACCGGCTTTGTCTAAGCCATGTCGAACTTCGGCAACGGTACGATTTTTGTTTTCAGTTAGACATTCCAAAATAACTGCCACACCTTTGGGGGCATAGCCTTCGTAAGTTACCTCGTTAAAAACGACACCATCTTTATCCTCACCTGTTCCGCGTTTGATGGAGCGGTCTATATTATCTTTGGGCATATTCCCGTTACGGGCTTTATCTATCGCCAAGCGCAAACGAAAATTAGAATCGGGGTCGCCCCCGCCTTCGCGCGCGGCAATCACGATTTCACGGCTTAATTTTGTAAAGGCGGCACCGCGCTTTGCGTCCGCTAGACCTTTTTTACGTTTGATAGTTGACCACTTAGAATGACCGGACATGAATTTCTCCTTCTTCTCGTCTTTATTTCTGAGAGATGTTATTTTTTAGGGTTTTCCTATTATAACGGCGGGAAGGGGGTTTGTGAAGCAAGGTATTTGTAGTAAAGCCAAAATCGGGCTATTTTTCCCCTTTTTGCGCTTTTTTTCTCCTAATTCTTCCACGCCCGCGTTGCATAAGATTTTCAATCCACGCGGCGAGGGGTTCAGGGGGAAGATATGGGAGCAAAGGCACTCTGTCCATTCCCAGAGATTCAAGTACCGCATTTGCCGCTTCTATCCCCGTGAGGCAGGCGCGCTCAATGAAAAATGCGGGGGCGGGATGCTGTACCCAATCACCGGCGCAAAAGAGATTTTTCCAGGGGGTGCGCGTGCCGAGATGTTTTTCTTTTTCCCCGATTTCGGGCAATGTATGCGTGGCAGGGTTGCGCTGAATATCGGCGTGAATTCTATGCCCACTTAACTCGCGCCAAACACTTTGCACCTCTTGAATCGCTTGCGCCAAAATGACAGCATCGGGTTGTGCTAAGACTTCATCGGGTCCGTAAATATGGGCTTCGATTGCACTCCCGCCCGTCTCTCGCGCCCAACGTCGAAAAGGATTATTTAATCTATCTAACCAAAAATAATTATGCAAAATAAATTCGCCCGTAAAAATCCCCGCTTCGGGACTTGTTTTTGGCTGTGCGTCAAACCATAATCTAACAACTGCGTTTTCTAAAGAGCGAGGGAAGAAAAGTTCTTTTGGGTTGAGATTTTCTTCAACGAGTTTTTTTGCGTTTTGAGAATCTGTAGCTAGGATGATATGCCGCGCATAAGCAGATTCTTCTTCCTCGGCAGTTTGCCACCGCACCAGCCATTGATCTTCATCTCGAAGAATTTCGGTAATGTGCGCGTTAAGACGCGTGGTGCCGTTAAGTGAGCGGACTTTCTCCCCAAGCGGTTCGCAAATACTCGTACCCCCATCTTCGGGGAGGTAGGAGAAGACCCACGCGTCCCGTCGTAGGAGGGTGTAGAAACGCAAAAATGCCAAAAAACCGGAGAGGGGCGTCTCGTTTGGGGCTGTAGCAAGCCCATTGCGGGCAAGCCCGATGAATAACGCGCGTACCGCCGGTGACCATCTGCGGATCATATCTGCGAGGGTTAATCCCGCCATTGGTTGAGATTCGGCGTGAGGGTCTACCCCAATTCCCATCACTAATCCCATCCAAGTGAGGGGCAGAAAAAGCCAATCACGGAGGTCGAGCATCCACCAAAAGCGGGGGCGCAAAAATAGGGCGAGGTAGTGGAAGGGGGCGGGCAAAAAACTGTGCCGAATTGCCGAGCCGACTTCTGCTTGGGTGATTTTGCCGTGTTTACGATAAATCCAGTTTTCTTTTTCGGCGGGAACAAAGACCGGACGCAAATTATGGCGAGCGAGCATTGCCTGAAAATTTCGATATTGCGACCAGATTCCGTGCACCCCATGCTCAAGGCGAAATTCGTAGCCATCTACGTTGATAATTTTGCCACCCGCGAGTCTACCGCCCAGATATTCGGGATCAGCTTCAAGGAGGAGGGGCTTGAGTCCGCGTTCGGCGAGATGCAATGCCGCGCTAAGACCAGCTACCCCGCCGCCGATGATGATGGTGTTGTGAGTTTTTGTTGAGGGCATGGGTTTCGAAAAAGAATTTAAACACCAAGAGCGCAAAGAAACGCGAAGAAAAAACAAAAATGTTTTTTCTTAGAGAACCTTTGTGAACTTTGTGTTTGAATCTTCATAATTGTTATCCGGGCGCATAAGTACCTAAATCAATTCCCGTGCGGAGGTATTCTGAAAGCCACGCGAGGGGACGAGATTGCATAAGCGAGGGTTCGGCGTAACATTGTTGAAAACAAGAGGTGCAAGAGGAGGGAGCTTCACCGTAGCGGTCTTTGGCGATTTGCCAAGCCTCATCCCAAGAGGAGACCTTGAGCAAATTCACGGGGCGACCGCCAATCTCGCCGCCGGCTTTTTCCATCGGTAGGCAGGGATAAATCAGCCAGCCATCGGGCATAATGCGGGGGATGATAGTTGGGTAACATTCATAAGGTTTTTGGTCGAGGAGGGTTTTTAAATAGGCGGTGCTTCCTAAAATGGGCGAACCGCTTTTTTTACGCTTGAGGGTGTTTTTGATAAATTGACTATATTCCGGTGATGTTAGTAAATCAAAATGCGTCCAATTATTGACTGCTTGAGGGGAAAAAGAAAGCCAAATTTTATTTGTGGCACAAAAATCTATTAGGCTATCCATATTGGGGAGTGTTTGAGGGGTGATGACTGCGTTTAGGATGAGTTTGAAATTGTCTTTTTTCTGTAGAGGGGCAATGTTTTCGATAGTTTGAATCAGGTTTTGCGATTTTTCGTTTTCCAAGCCAACCGAAGCCAAGGCGGATGGTTCAACCGCGTCTAGGCTAATGATCAATCTGTCCACTATCGGGAGCAAGCCCAAATTTCTGGAGAGAAGTGTCCCGTTGGTGATGAGGCTCAACTCACGGAATCGCAAATCCTGACGAGCGTAGTTCAACAAATCCAAGAGATGAGGAGCGAGGAGCGGCTCACCGCCTGTTATCCAAAGATTATTGACTCCTTCTCGAATGATTTTCAGAATCTTTTTTGCGTCATTTAGGGTGCTTGTGACTACTGCATCTGCATTGCGACGCGCACCAAAATCTTCGCAGTAGGTGCAATTTAGATTGCAGTGTGTGGTGATGTAATAAATGGCAAGGCGCGGGTCAAGTGTGCGTTGTCCTTGCTTTAGGCGGAGGTAGTTGCGGGGATAGGTGAAACGAGGCATTTCTTAATCCTGACTTTCCCAACTGATAAGATACTCGGTCAATGCGGCAGGATTTTTGTCGAGGTCATTTTCGATCACCCATTTCCCGTTTAACCCCAATTCTTTTGCGCTTAACTCAAAATGGCACATGGCAATGCCCATATCCAGACGTTGCAAATCACAGAGCTTTAATATCTGCTTAATGAGGTCTTTTCGATAGCCGGGGGTACGCTGTAAATAAAAACGCCAAAATTGATTGTATTTAAGAATGCGCCACGGCTGTTTATTGGAGGCAGAAGGGGCAATACGCACCATCTCTAACGCAGTGGCATATTTACCGGCTTCATTGCGAATTAGCGGCGTATTTAGCATGAAGTTGGAGAAGAGTTTTTCCCAAGGAAGCCGATGTACAGAACCGGCTGTTTGGCTTGTCCAGCCGCGGCGGTTTTGGTCGGGAGAGTGATATTCTCCCATTGCAGTAACTGCTGGCATGGTCTCGTTTCGGGTCAAATTTATTTTTTTGGCAAATCGGCTTTTGGTAAATGTGCCACCGAGCCAACAAGTTCCCAACTCCAGGCGGGTGGCGTGCAGGATAATCATTTCCATCAGATAACCATAATCTTCGAGGTCATATTCTGAGGGGAGCATGGCACCCAAAATAAACGCAGTTGGATTTTTGATGAAACCATAAGTGCCTAATCCGCGCAAAGATTTACGATCTTTTTCAGTAGCCGCCAATAAGTCGAAACGCGGATGTGAGCCGAAGGGAGCGGAGGGCAAGGCTTCGATATAGGTTTGAAGTTCTTCCAGTTTGTCGGCGTCAATCGCGTCGCGGCTATAGTCTCGGCATGAAAACCGCTTCTTGATAATTTCTGTGATGGGGGAGTCGAATTGGGTCATAGGGATTTTTTTGTTTAGAGAGAGGTGAACTATCCCCTATAAACTTGTTTTCTTTCATACC
>CAZERH010000050.1:0-9715 GCA_964515535.1 uncultured Anaerolineaceae bacterium | reverse complement strand
CTCTGTGCGCTCTGTGGTAAAAACGCTTCACAAATAGGATTATTATGCTTGACAAACTAGCAGGTATTGAAAAACATTACGAAGCATTGAACGAAGAACTAATGCAAGTCGGCAACGACTATAAACGCGCCGCAGAAATCGGCAAAGAACGCTCTGATTTGGCTGTCATTGTGGAAAAAGCACGCGAATATAGGCATTTGCTTGAAAGCATTGAAGAAGCCCGCGCCATGATAGAAAGCGAGAGCGATGCAGAAATGCGCGAACTCGCAGAGATGGAATTAGAAGAATTAAAACCTCAAGTAGAACCGCTGGAAAACAAAATCAAACTTCTACTCGTCCCCAAAGACCCGCGCGATAGCAAAAACGTGATCATGGAAATCCGCGCAGGTACCGGTGGTGATGAAGCCGCCCTTTTTGCCGCAGATTTATATCGCATGTATACGCGCTATGCAGAAAGTCAAAAATGGAAAACAGAAATTATGTCGCAAAACAACATCGGCATTGGCGGATTGAAAGAAATCACCTTTTTAATCAAAGGCGATGGCGCGTACTCCAAACTCAAATTTGAATCTGGCGTACATCGCGTTCAGCGCGTCCCCAGCACAGAATCGCAGGGACGCATTCATACCTCCACCGCCACAGTCGCGGTGCTTGCCGAAGTCGAAGATGTAGATATTCAAATCCCACCCGGAGATATTCGGATTGATGTATATAAATCTGCCGGAGCGGGCGGGCAAAGTGTCCAAAAGAACTCTACGGCTATCCGCATCACACACGAACCGAGCGGCTTGGTTGTTGCCTGTCAAGATGAACGCTCACAACTCCAAAACAAACTCCGCGCTATGGCAATTCTGCGCGCCCGTCTCTTCGAATCCGAAGAAGAAAAACGCCGCTCCGAGCGTGCCGATGCGCGCCGCTCTCAAATCGGCACCGGCGAACGCTCCGAAAAAATCCGCACCTATAATTACCCACAATCACGCGTCACCGACCACCGCATCAACCACTCATCCTATAATTTGCAAGGCATGATGGAAGGTGACATCGGCGATTTCATCGAAGAATTGATCACGCGAGATGAAGCGGATAGATTAGCGGCGGTAAACGAATAGATGCGCAAAGCGTGAAACATGACCTTCTCAAAGAAATTTCGCGGGCTTTAACTACCGAAACACCCGCGCTAGATGCCCAAGTTTTGCTCGCCCATATTACTGGGAGACCGCGAGCATGGCTTTTGGCGCATCCAGAACTCGAACTCACCCCCACGCAAGAGAAAAATTTTCAAAAAGCCCTTCAAAAACTCAAAACAGGGATTCCCCTCCCCTATGTGATTGGTCATTGGGAATTTTTCGGATTGGATTTCCTCGTCTCGGATGCGGTTTTAATCCCCCGTCCCGAAACCGAAGAACTAGTTGAGCGCGCTCTAAGTTGGCTACGCGAAAACGATGGGCGGCATGTCCTAGACGTAGGAACCGGCTCCGGCATTATCCCCATCTCCATCGCCCGCAACGCGCGTGACCTGAACTTGGTCGGCGTTGATTTATCTGAATCTGCCCTCAACATCGCCCGCCAAAATGCGGCACTTCACGGAAAAATTTACCACAGAGACACGGAGAACACAGAGATTACTAAGGAAAGACAAAGAGAAACCTACAAAATTGGCACATCTACGCTTCGATTCATCCAAAGCGATTTACTTGCAAACTTGCCATCTGCCACTTGCAACTTGCAACCCTTCAACCTGATAACTGCTAATTTACCCTACATTCCCACCGCCACATTAAAAACGCTCGATGTCTATACCCGCGAACCCACCCTCGCCCTCGATGGCGGCGCGAAGGGATTGGATTTGATTCGGCGATTATTAAAAGATGCTCCCCGCTATCTCGCCCCAAAGGGACTGATTTTGCTCGAAATTGATTCGTCTCACGGAGAAAAAGCATTAGCGGTAGCAAACGAATTTTTCCCGAAGGCAAAGAATAAATCAATTCAAGATTTGTCAGGAAGAGATCGGTTTATCAGTATTCAAACTCAATGATTTTCCGAAGTGCAACGCATCTTTGAGATGCGATGCACTTCTATCAACCATGAAAACACAACTCCTCCCCACCTCCGCCCCTGACGCGCTAAAAGCCGCACTAAATCTCCTCCATGCGGGAGAATTAATCGCCTTCCCAACCGACACCGTCTACGGGATAGGGACTCTCGCCTTCAATGCGGAGGGCGCGGCGAAAATATATATAGCCAAAGAACGCCCGCCCGATAAAGCCCTCCCCATTTTACTGGCGGATATAGCCGATTTCAAGAAAATCACCCGTAATATTCCCGAAATGGCGATGAAATTGGCGCAGGCTTTTCTGCCGGGGGCATTAACGCTCATTTTGCCAAAACACCCTGATATTCCAAAAGCGGTATCTTCGCTGGAGACGGTCGGGGTACGCATCCCAGACCACGATTTTACGCGCGCCCTGCTCCGCGCCGCAGGACCGATGGCAGTCACATCCGCAAATATATCGGGGGCAAAGAGTCCCGTCACGGCAGAGGAAGTCTACGAACAACTTAAGAACAGAATTCCGTTAATTTTAGATGGCGGCAAATCGGCGGGAGGCATCCCCTCCACGGTGGTGGATTGTACAGGCGAAAAACCGCGCATTTTGCGTGAGGGGGCTATTAGCGAAGCTGAAATTCTCGCAGTGCTTCAAAAGTAAGGTTTTGGGTGCTACTCCTGTCTATTAGTAAAGCGACATGAATGTCGCGTTACGAGGTTTTATGAAAATACAGGCACTCACAACCGAGCAAATGGTCGAAGTAGACCGCCTGATGATTGAAGAGTACGGCATCAGCCTTTTACAAATGATGGAAAATGCGGGCAGAAATCTCGCCGAATTGGCGTTACGGATGCTCAATGAAAATGGCAAAAGCAAACGCGTGGCAATTTTGTGTGGAAGCGGGAATAACGGCGGCGGCGGGATGGTCTCTGCACGTCACCTTCATAATCGCGGGGCGGATGTGCATCTGATACGCGTGGGGGAGCGTCCGCTTAAAGAGATTCCGGCGCGACAATGGGCAATTCTCTCGCAAATGGGCTTGCGGAACGAACGCGACTTCAACTTGCACGATGCTGACCTAATCATTGACGCGATCATCGGCTACGGATTGCAAGGAAAGCCGCGTCCCGACACCGCGAGGTGGATTGAGCGAATCAACGCATCCGGCGTGCCGGTTTTGTCGTTGGACGCGCCTTCGGGACTGGACACAAGTTTGGGATCAGCAAGCAAGCCCACAATCCACGCGCGATCCACGCTGACTTTGGCATTGCCCAAAACGGGCTTATTAACTGAATCCGCTAAAGAGGCAGTCGGAGTCCTTTATTTGGCTGATATCAGCGTCCCTCCGAAACTATATAACGCGCTGAATTTAGATGTAGAGCCGCTTTTTTATGAAGATACGATATTGAAAATAGGAGATTAGAATGTCTGATTTATATGTGATAAACCCCTCAATAATTGTGATGTATAGCACCACTTGGTGCGGCAATTGTAAGCGGGCAAAGAAGTTTTTAACAAAGCAAAACGTACCCTATATTGATGTAGATATTGAAGACGATGAGAAAGGGCGCGAATTTGTGATGAAGGTTAATGACGGGGCGCGAGTTGTGCCTACAATTTTTTTCCCTGACGGGGAGGTTCTGGTTGAGCCTTCTACAAGAGAATTGCGTGCAAAAACTTCATAAAAAAATCCCTGCGAGATGCAGGGATTTTTTCTTTATAAGGGCTGAGTTTTGAAACGTACAAGGGCTTGATTATCGGGAAATCTCCCCTTGGCATTTTCTGTATAAAATTTATGCAGGATATTTATATCTTCATCCAAATTACCGGAGGGGGTAAAAAATCCGCCGATGCCACATTTTTTTTCTACGTAGTTAACAAACCCCATCGCCACCGGGACTTGCGCCCCCTGCGCGATATAATAGAAACCTGATTTCCAGTGATCTACATATTTACGTGTTCCTTCAGGGGCGAGGGCGATGACCAACTCATCTTTTGCGTCATAGACATCAATGATTTGACCGACAAAGTTTTTACGCGCGCCACGCACAACCGAGATGCCGCCCAATCCACGCATAATAGGTCCCATAATGCCATGAAAAAGAGAATCCTTCCCCACCCAACGCGGTCTCACACCTGTGCCTGCCATGACCAAAAGAGCGAAAACCCAATCCCAATTAGATGTATGGGGCGCACCGATGAGAACATATTTCTTTTTAGGCGGAGTTTCTTCTATCAGTTCCCATCCAACTAAACGTAAAACAAAAAGCGAGAAAGGTTGCCACCAGTATCTTTTATTCGTTTTCAAACCGCTCCCCTTATTTGATATTCTTCGGTAAAAAGCGGACTTCTCCCTGTAGCGAGGGGTTTTTGCCATACTTATCCGCGTAAAAATTCTGGAGAATGCTTAAATCTGCTTCCATATCCCCGGAGGGGTAAAAGTATCCACCAATGCCCAAAGTTTTGCGGGAATAGTCGAAAAATCCCATTGCAACGGGAATGCTAGCACCTTGTGCGATATGGTAAAAGCCGGTCTTCCAGTGGTCAGCACTACGCCGCGTCCCTTCGGGAGAAATGGCGATAACCATTTTTTTGCGCTCGTTATACTTATCTATCATTTGCGTAACAAAATTTTTTCGTGCGCCTCGCTCTACGGGAACACCACCAAGCCAACGCATGATTTTTCCCTTCGGTCCTTTGAAGAGAGAATCTTTACCTATCCAATGCAATCGCAAGCCGAGCGCGGCCATCATTAACAAAACTAGGGGAAAATCCCAACTGGATGTGTGGTGTGCCCCAATCATAAGATATTTTTGAACCGGAGGAAGTTCCGAAACCAAACTCCAACCAAAGAGCTTTAAGGTATATTGTGCGGCTCTCTGCCATAAATAATGAAGGACTATTAGTATAAAATCCATCTTGTCTTCCTTTTTTCTGAGATTTCAAATAATTAAATTACTCATGTTTTCGCAAGTTTATCATAAATCAAAAATTTTCTTTAGGATAAAAAACCGCTATGTGCACGTCTTGGGCTTGCGGAACTTCGCCCAACATTTCCCTAGCGTAGCTTTTTTCTGCTCCGTATGATGGCTAAAGTGTGCTGAACATTACTTCCTCAAAATCAAACTTTCTCTCTCAAACTCCTTCGGTGCGTCTAAACCCAAGACATCTAAAACGGTCGGCGCAATATCTGCCAATATCCCTCTCGGGTTGATTTTTTGTGCTTCTGCTTTAATCACAATAAAAGGCACAGGACTGATTGTGTGATAAGTATGCGGTTGCCCGCTGATAAAATCGACCATCAACTCAGAATTACCATGATCGGCAGTTAAGAGTACAACTCCATCTCTACCTAAAACTTCCTCAACAACTCTGCCAACACATATATCAACAGCTTCGACCGCTTCTATGGTCGCCTCCAATTTCCCAGAATGCCCGACCATATCCGTATTCGCAAAATTGACCAGCAGAAAATCATCTATGCCTGTTTTGATTCTTTCAATCAGCGTATCCGCTACTTCTTTGGCATTCATTTCGGGTTGTAAATCATAAGTTTCCACTTTGGGAGAAGGAATCATAGCGCGTTCTTCGCTCTCAAATTGAACTTCGTCCCCGCCATTAAAGAAATAGGTAACATGCGCATATTTCTCCGTCTCAGCGATATGGAATTGTCTCATTCCGGCATCACTAATCACCTTTGCCAGAGGATTAACCACGTTTTGCGGCGGGAATAAAACTCCTGTATCCAAGTCGCTTGCATATTGCGTCATCGTCAAGATAGACAAATTTTTCATTTTTATTTCCGCAGGAAAATCTTCGATCTCCGCGCCCGAAAAAACCTTAACAATTTGACGCATCCTGTCGGCACGAAAGTTGAAAAACAAAAGACTGTCCCCATCTTTAACAACTAAATCTTCATCAATTAAAGTCGGCAAAATGAATTCATCATTCAGCCCCTCATCGTATCCCGCAGAAATAGATTCTAAAAATGAACTTGCTCTATTTTCTGTGTTACCTGTCATCACATTATAGGCTTCAGCAGTTCTCTCCCAGCGAGTATCGCGATCCATATAATAATAACGCCCTCCGGCGGTAGCCAAATTTGCCTTTCCCGCTTCAATTTTTTCCCCAACCACCCCATAAAACTTTTTTGTGCTACGCGGCGGGGTATCTCTACCATCGGTAATCAGATGCAAAGCAGGGACAACACCATGCGCCGCACAAATATCAATAAACGCCAGCAAATGATCGGTATGACTATGCACGCCACCCGGTCCCATCAAACCGACCAGATGAAAAGTTTTTCCACTCTCACGACATTTCTCCAACTCATCCACCAATAAAGGCATATTCTCCAATTCTTTGCTTTCAATCGCATAATTAATTCGAGAAATGCTCTGACGCACAATCCGCCCCGCACCGATATTAAGATGCCCGACCTCCGAGTTCCCCATCTGCCCCGCCTGCAAGCCAACTTCCTCGCCGGAGGCATCTAAAATCGAAGATTCGTATTTTTCTAAGAAAGAATCATAATTGGGGCAACGACCTTGTACTACTGCGTTTCCTTCTTGCGCAAAACGGATTCCCCATCCATCCATGATAATTAAAACCACAGGTTTCTTCATTAAATTTCTTCTCCACTATTTTTTATTCAGCAATCTCTCAAAAGTATCTCAAATGGCGATGCACCGTACATTCAAACTCATCCTATTTTTCATTCCAGACACAAGTTTATCACCTTCTCTACCGAAGGGAAATGAAATCTCATTACCCGCCGCCCCGCCCCATCCAGCGCGGCATAATCGCCGAGAACTTGCGCACGTTCGAGCGTGCCAAAACTCATCCCCTGTGTAGGAATATCTATATCCGCATCCACATCTGCTGTAATTTGAATAAAAATTCCATTATTCGCCCCGCCCTTATGCAGTTGCCCTGTCGAATGTAAAAATCTGGGACCAAATCCGAGCGTTGTCGCAAGTTTTGTTTTTTCTTGGATATTTTTGCGGATTTTTTGCAGGACTGCGGAGGCTGCGCGGTTGCGCGGCAAATAAGCTTGGATGCTAACATAATCGCCCGTTTGCCCTTTGTCCAAAAACGAGTTCAACACAGACTTTAGGCTTGCTCCCGTTAAATCAACATTGGTACGAATTTGAACATCTTCCCCAGTCCAAGTCGGCTCACCTTCATCCAACACACCTGTTTCGTTATATGCTGTGATTTGGGCGCGCGCTTCAATTTTTGCCGATTCAACATTCGGCTGGTCAAAGGCATTGATGCCGAGTATATGGCACGCGATCGCGGTCGCATATTCCCAGCGGTAGAATTCGGTGAATAGGGAGTAGGTGTCAGGTATTGAGATTTCAAGAACGGGCTGATTGGCTTCTTGAAGTTCAGCAACAAAATTATCATATTCCCCATTTTGGCGAAGATACACAAATAAACGATCATCGCCATATTTCTTTGCGGGAAGATGTAATTCGCCATCTATTGGCACAATCCCCACACCTTCCTTTCCGGTAGATTCGGCAATTAGTTGCTCTGCCCACGCACCGAAAGACTCAAAAGCGGAATCGGTAATGATGGTTAATTTATCGCGTCCCGCCAAAAATGCTTCGCCCATCACCGCACCTAAAAATAGCGCGTCTGCTGTATTATTCATCACTTTTTCAGCAGAATCTAAAGCTCTATGCGCGTCAATCCCCATCAAAGACGCGGGGACGAGTCCAAAAGCGGTTAATGCAGAATAACGTCCGCCCACCGTTGAATCTGCTCTAAAAATTTTACGGAATTTGCGTTCTGTTGCCATTTTTTCTAAATTTGAGTCGGGGTCTGTAATCGCGATAAAATGACTGCCATCTTCTCCGCTTTCTTGCCAAAAATAGTAGAACGCAGACATGGTTTCGGCTGTGCCGCCCGATTTGCTGGCTACGATATAAAGCGTCTCATTTGGTGGAAAATTTTTGCGCGCCTCGGCGACTTGTACGGGATCAGTTGAATCCAAGATACTGAATACTGAAGGTCGAATACCGAATACAAGCCCCATCACTTCGGGACCTAACGAAGATCCACCCATGCCGAGAAGTAAAATTTTCTTAATTCCCGCGTCTTTGACTTCGTTGGCAAATCGCATTGTTTCTGTTGCCAATTCGCGAGAAGTTTCGGGTAATTTTAGCCACCCAAGACGGATTTTTATTTCTTCCTGTCCGGCGGGGTCATCTGTCCATAACGTGGGATCGTTGATTAAGAACCGCGCCGGGACAGAATCGGCGTTGAGGGAGGCAATTCGTTGATTAACGGGAGCAAGTAAAAATCCAAGTTTGTCGCGGTTCATTTTCTATCCTTAATCGTTTCAAGCAGGCTTGTGAAAGCATCCGCAAAAGATTTCACGCCCGCGTCTTCCAAATCCTGTGTAGCTTTATCAAGAGAAATCCCGGCTTTCACTAAATCGGCAATTGCCTGATGCGCCTCATCTAAATTGGCGTTGAGAGTTGTCTCCGCTTTACCGTGATCTTTGAAGGCATCAAGGGTTTTGGGCGGGACGGTGTTGACAGTAGCCGGACCAATAAGTTCGTCAATATAGAGGGTGTCGGGGTAGGCGGGATTTTTGGTGCTGGTAGATGCCCACAACGGACGCTGATAATTTGCCTGAACAAGTTGCAATTTGCCAAAACGGACATCGCTAAAAACCTGCTGAAAAACTTCGTAAGCGAGTTTGGCATTAGCAATTGCAATTTTTCCCCGCAAAGGAGAGTTTTTTGGGAGTTGGTCGTCAATAATGCTATCGAGCCTAGAGATAAAGAAAGACGCAACCGAGTGAACATGCTCAAGACTCTCTTTAGCGAGAACGCGCTCTTCAAGACCGGCGAGATAAGCATCTATCACTTCTTTATAGCGTGCAATAGAAAAAATGAGCGTGACATTGACATTAATACCCGCCGCGATTGCCTGAAAAATTGCCGGTAAACCGGCTTTTGTGGCAGGAATTTTTATCATTAAATTGGGCTTATTGACGCGCGCCCAAAGTTCTTTTGCCTGCTTTATAGTGCCTTCGCTATCGTTCGCCAAATAGGGGCTGACTTCGAGCGAAACATAGCCATCGCTACCTTCGCTTTTTTGGTAGAGCGATGTGAAAATATCGCAAGCATCTTGAATGTCTTTGATGGCGAGTTCCCAGAAGATTTTTTCCGCATCCCAACCATCGGCAAGCAAAGGTTTGAGGGCTTCATCGTAATCGTTTGAGTTTGCAATCGCATTTTGAAAAATGCTAGGGTTGGATGTTACGCCGCGAATATCGCCGCGTTCTATCATGGCGGAGAGTTCGCCGTTTTCTAGTAGTTCTCGTTGGATATTGTCGTACCAGATGGATTGCCCGAGGGCGGTTAGCTTTTTTATGGGGTTCATAGAAATCCTTTTATCTATTTGCTCGTATATGTTTAGTTTTTAACCTAATCTCAAAATGCCAAAAAATATCAGCACAATCCCCGTTACAGCATAAATTATGCGCGAGGCATTTTTGCTTAGTTTCGGCTCGTCAGAAGCCTCGATATTGTCTCCACGAAACGCGGCGCGCAAGCCAAAAACCCCACCACCAATGAGGAAAAAGGCATAAATTATCTCTATGTCCATAGTTTCATTTGCTACCCCAAAGTGCAACGCATCTTTGAGATGTA
>CAZERH010000049.1:2632-9867 GCA_964515535.1 uncultured Anaerolineaceae bacterium | reverse complement strand
CAGGGCACGTGTATTGCTGTCCGCTTGGATGCGTAGAAAACAATCGAAGGTTTCCAGCATCATCTTCTGTACCGGAGCTACATATTCGAGTTGTTCATCAGAAGCGGTTTTCATAAAAACTTCACGTAAGCCGGGTACTTGGTTGAGCGTCATCACATGCGCACCTGCTTTAATCGCTTCGGTGTACACGGCTAAGGTTAATTCATCTGCTAAAGGTGAAGTTTGGATGAGCATTTGTTCACCGGGTTGAACTTTGAGTGAATAATTGACCAATACTTTTGCTAATTTTGAAATACGGGAATCTGTCATCTTTTTTCCTTTCGATAGGGAGGGATATTGAGATAATTATACGATATTTTCGTGGGATTAAGGGCATCCCGCGCATAGGGCAATTGCCCTAACCCGTGCAGTTCTGTTACGCCTGAGTTTTTTGATAAGGTATAATTGCCCTGTTGTATCTCGCCGGATTCTTCAGAGCTACGACTTTCGCTCATGCAGTAGTGCGTCGCACCAACTTCGACAAAAAGACGCTAATCGATGAGCGTTTTTTCGTGTAGACATTGATTTTAGTGATTGAAATTTTAGAGGTAGAAATGCATATTGCAAAAATTTTAGCGAAACCGGGTCTTCATTTCAGTTTTGAATTTTTCCCACCGAAATCGAAGAGGGCTTCTGATGAACTTTTTCGCTCTATTAAAGAATTAATTCCAATTGGACCAGCGTATGTGAGTGTCACTTATGGTGCCGGAGGGGCTACGCGCGACCTTACGCACGATCTTGTTCTTCGTCTTAAGCAAGAGACCAATATCACAGTTGTGGCGCACCTTACGACTATCGGTGCGAATCGAAGTAAAATTAAAGAAATTTTAGAACGATATTCTGAAAGCGGTATTGAAAATATCATGGCTTTGCGCGGTGATCCGCCTAAAGGATCGGCGGGATTTGTTCAGCCTAAGGATGGTTTTCGTTATGCTGTGGAGTTAGTTTCTTATATAAAAAAATATTTTCCTCGTATGGGAGTTGGTGTAGCTGGGTTTCCCGAAGGGCATCCGGAAACGCCCAATCGCTTGCAGGAAATGGATTATTTAAAAGCTAAAGTAGATGCGGGAGCAGATTATATTTGTACACAGCTTTTCTTTAAAAACAGTGATTTTTATGATTATAGGGAGCGTTGTGCGTGCGCGGGAATAGACATCCCGATTATCGCGGGCATTATGCCTGTTATCACGCGAAATGGCGTGAAACGTATCTCTGAACTTGCGCTTGGGGTGCGAATTCCTGCTAAATTAATGCGTGCTATCTCTCGTACAAGTGATGATGAGGCGGTTGAGCGAGTTGGTATTCAGTGGTCTACCCAACAAGTTTTCGATCTTTTCGACCGCGATGTATGCGGTATCCATTTTTATACCTTAAATAAATCAAAAGCTACTTTGAGTATTTACGATGCCTTGGGAATTGCCTCGGGGAATAAGCCGAAGTAGTTACCTTTAACACCAGACACGCGTTTTTTTAGAAAAGGGGAATCTCCGGACGCATCATATTTCGGGGTGTTCTTTTGCACAACTTGCACTGTAAACGAGGGTTATATCTAGGCGAAAGAGAAGGCGTGATTTTTTTCAATTTATCCTCAAGGAGTTGAGTATGACCACTTTTGCCATTACCTTTTATTCACGAACCTTTCCGCGCTCAAATAAGCGTTTGCGTGACTTGACACTCATTTTTGGGGGAGTGATTTTTGTTGCCCTCTTGGCGCAGATTAAAATCCCGCTAACTATTACCCCCGTCCCGTTGACCGGGCAAACATTCGCCGTGTTGTTTGTTGGTGCAACTTTGGGGTCAAAGCGCGGTGCGGCATCCTTGATTCTTTATACGGCTTTGGGAGCAGGTGGTTTGCCTTTTTTTGCAGGGGGAGCGTCTGGTGTGGACTACCTCACTGGCGCAACGATGGGATATTTTGTTGGTTTCGTTCTGGCGGCATATCTGATAGGAAAAATGGCAGAACGTGGTTTGGAGCGAAATCTACAAACATCTCTTCTCCCTTTCGCAGTTGGAACTTTGGTTATTTATCTCTTCGGTGCGGGATGGCTGGCGATATTTTTAGGTGCTGGAAATGCGCTGGTTCTCGGCGTGTTGCCTTTTTTGATAGGCGATGCAATCAAGCTGGTTTTTGCGGCGTTGGTTTTGCCTGTAGCATTTCATTTCTATGGAGGGGCATAGCGAGGGGTGAAAGCTAAGCCGCGTCTTAGGAAATTTCCCCCTGTCACCAAGAAATAAGAATGTAGGACTTTCGCTTGCGCAGGCATACGCCGCACCAACTTTGACAAAAAGATGCTAATCGACAAGTATTTTGTTTGTCGAAGGGCAGATTTTCATCGTTTTGGTGCGACGCATGCCTCTTCTTGTTAAATCGAAAGTCCTAGAATGGTCTTGATGTATGACAATTATGCACTAGTCATACATCCCAATTCACGATAAAATCTTTTTGTCGAATTCAATTATAGGAACTAATGGACCGCGAGCAACTAAATCTTTGGTGGTTGGCGCTCCCTGAGTTCCGGGAGGCTCTGTTATGTCCAAACCCAAAGAGGGGGAATCCCCGCTTGAGTTGGCGCGGCGTTTGTCCTTGCCATTTCTTGATAATCCCTACTTGCTCACTCGAGCTTTAACGCACACATCCTATCTCAATGAGCATAGCGATGCGCTAGATGATAATGAACGCCTTGAGTTTTTAGGGGATGCCGTGCTAGATTTTGTCGTTGGCGCGTGGCTTTTTGACCATTGTCCGGAAATGCGTGAAGGGGAATTAACAAAAGCGCGCTCTGCTTTAGTGCGGACTGAAGCTCTTGCGAAATTCGCCCGCCATATTGGGCTTGGTTGCGCTATGCGACTTGGCAAAGGCGAAAAACGCGCGGGTGGCGCAAAACGAGATGTCCTCCTTTGCGGCACCTTTGAAGCCCTAATCGGCGCGATTTACCAAAAAGAAGGGCTTGGTTCCGTAAAAAAGTTTTTCTTCCCCACGCTAGACACTTTTGGGGACGAGATTATTAACGGAACGTCCCTAAGCGATAATAAAAGCACGCTTCAAGAATGGACGCAGGCACATAAAATGGGTATTCCCCGTTATGTGACCGTAGCCGAGCGCGGTCCCGACCATGCTAAGATATTTGATGTTGAGACACATCTTAACGGAAAAGTCTATGGTAAAGGGAGCGGACAAAGCAAAAGAGTCGCCACCCAACTCGCCGCTAAAGAGACTTTGAAGATGCTCGGGGTGGGCTAATTCGAAAGCGTATTATGCAAAATGGATTTCATAATGATTTTTCATAATACGCAGTATGTTTTACGAGATGCTTTTTAACTTAGTTTATCTGACAAAATGCACACTTTTTTATCTGAACAATAACCTTCAAACCTTAAACCTTAAACCAACCCCATGCCCCTAAGATTAAAATCACTTGACTTGCAAGGATACAAAACCTTCGCCGCAAAAACATCTTTTGAATTTGCCGAAGGAATTACTGCCATTGTTGGGCCTAACGGTTCTGGCAAATCAAATATCGCTGACGCGTTGCGTTGGGTTTTAGGAGAACAATCCTATAGCTTGATGCGTGCCAAAAAAACCGAAGATATGATTTTTTCCGGCTCCGAACAACGCTCTCGTGCCGGAATGGCAAGCGCGACAATTACTTTTGATAACACCGACAATTGGCTTCCCGTTGACTTTTCCGAAGTTGCGCTGGAACGACGCGCCTACCGAGATAGCGGAAACGAGTATAGGCTGAATAGTCAGCGCGTCCGTCTCATGGACGTGAATGAACTCCTTGCACAATCGGGGTTGAGCGAGCGCACTTATACCATCTTGGGGCAGGGACTTGTGGATGCCTCCCTCGCGCTCAAAGCAGATGACCGTAGGCGACTTTTTGAAGAAGCGGCAGGAATTGGTCTTTACCGCGGGAGACGCGATGATGCTTTGCGCCGTCTCGAAAAAACGGAACGAAACCTCGAACGCGTTTTGGACGTGATGACCGAGCTAACCCCTCTCATCCGCAGATTAGCGCGGCAGGCAAAAAAGGCGGGTGAATATACCCAAGTTCAAGCTGACCTTCAAGTTCTTTTGCGGGATTGGTACGGCTATCATTGGAAGCGCGCTCAAAAAGGTTTGAAAAAAGCGCGCTCCGCTTTTCGTCAGCAAGATGCAAAACTGCGCGAAACGCACAACTCCCACGAAGAACAATTCAACGAATTTACCGCTTTTCGAAAAAGAATTCAAGAATTGCGCGCACAACTCAGTGCGTGGCACCGCGAATCATCTGAACTGCATAATCAGCGGGAGACAACCAGTCGCGAACTAGCTGTTTTAGACGAACGCCGCCGCTCATTAGAATCCAGTCAACAAAGCATATTGATAGAGCGAGAACGTAGTCAAGATGAATTTCGCATAGCCAGTGAACGCTTAAGCACAGCAGAAAAAGAGCTTCTTCACCTGAAAAATGAAGACGAAGAATCTCGCGCTGAAATTGAATCCGCAGAAAAGGCACTCGCTAATCGGCGAACGGAACGTGCAGAAGCCGAAAAAGAACTGCGAGATGCTCGGCAGAAAATCAATCGACTGAGCGGAAAAGGGGCTCAATTACAAGCACACCTCGACAGTCTTAATGCGCGTATCGCCGCGCAACAAGAGAAAATTGCCAACAATGAAGACGCGGTAAAAGATGCAGAAGAGAAAGCCGCTGAAATTAAAAAAATAGCCGAGCGTGCAAAAAGAACGCATCAAAAAGCAGAAGAAAGCTATCAAAAAGCAAAATCTGCTTTTGCCGAACAAGAAGAAAAAGTGCTTCAACTGGAGAAAACGCTGCGCGACTTGCACCAAAATAAATCTCGGCGAGATGCCACAAAGACAAAACTTGAAACTCAGTTGGAAGTTCTTGAACAGGCTGAGAAATCTTTTTCAGGTTATGCAGATGGCGCGCGCTTTCTGCTTTCAGCGGCGCGTAAATCTCAGCTTAAAGAATCGCGGGGTGCGCTCAGTGCCGCTCTTGATGTCCCTGCCGAACTCGAGACTGCAATTGCCGCCGCGTTGGGCGAATATGTTGATGCCGTTTTGTTAGAAAGTGGCGAATCTGCCGAAGATGCCCTGCATTTGCTTGAAAACCAAAAAGCGGGGCGGGCGGCAATTTTGCCCCTCGCGTGGCTCGCCAATGCCAAACCCCTCAAAGCCCCCAAAGACGCAAATTGTCTTGGGGTTGCATCGCAAATGGTCACTGCGCCCACCGCTTTGCAAAAAGCGGTCAATTTGTTACTTGGTCAGACTCTCATCGTTAAAAATCGTGAAAGTGCGCGGCGTTTATTGGATGGATTAGATGGGCGCGCACGTGCCGTTACCTTGCGTGGGGAGGTTTTCCGAGCAGACGGCTTGATTTTAGCCGGAGGTGCGAATCGTGCCGGAACGTTGGGCAGGTCGCGCCAACGCCGAGAGTTGAGTGCGTCTCTGAGCGATCTATCTGCTCGTTTGATGGAGTTGGAGAAACAAATAACGGGTGTTTCATCAGAGTTGGATGCAGTCAAGCGTGAGGCGGTAGAAATGCAGGCGGTGATGCGTGAGGCGCGTATGAAGCGTGAAGACGCGCGTAAAGCCGAACAGCTTATCTCGCTCGAAACCGAATCCAGCCGCAGACGGGCTGAATGGCAGATCAATCAACGCGACCAACTTCAAATCGAGTTCGAGCATGCGGAAGCGGATAGAAAAGAATCTGCTCAGGTGCGTGCAGAGGTTGAAGAGCAAGAAAAAAACCTCAAGACGCGCATCCGCACTTTATCCACAAAATTAGCCGAACTTTCTTTAGAAGAACTTCAAAATAAGGCAACTTATTGGCGGACGCGGGTAGCTGTTTCGGCGCGTGCCTTGAGTGACGCAAAGGCAAGATATACTGAACGCGAAGAATCTTTGGCACGTTTAAATGCCGCTAAAGAAAATTTAGAAAAACGTAAAACGGAAATGGAACGTGCATTGCAAAAATCGGATGCACAAAAGAGGAATTCTCGCGAGAATGAAAGTGGATTAAATAAGAAACTTTTGCTTTTGCAGGAGAAAATTGCGCCTACAGAAAAAGAGTTGAAAAGCGCAGAAGCACAGGAAGAAAAACAGCGTGCAGAGGAAAGCGAGGCGACGCGTTTGATGACGAGCGTTGAGCGTTTGCATGGACAAATGCAGTTGGATGTGACCCGTAGAGAAGAGGCTTTGGAGCGTTTGCGTCAACAAATTGAAGATGATTTCGGCTTGGTGAGTTTTTCTTATGAAGATGGCGAAACAGGGAACGTGCCTTTGCCTTTTGAGGGGATGGTGGAGCAATTATCGGAGGTGGACGAGATTTCGCCTGACCTAGAGAGGGAAGTAAAACAACAGAGAAACCGTTTGCGTCGCATGGGACCTGTGAACCCCGAAGCGCAAAAAGAGTTCGAGAAAGAAAGCAAACGTCACGAATTTATGGAACAGCAAATTGCGGATTTGAATAAAGCCAAATCGGATTTGCATGAAGTCATCCGTGAATTAGATGATTTGACTGAGCAGGCTTTTGTAAAAACTTTCAAAGTTGTGGCGGTGGAGTTTACGAAAATTTTTATTCGTTTATTCGGTGGCGGGTCGGCGAAATTGAGTCTGACAGACCCCGATAATTTGGTGGAAACAGGGATCGAAATTGAGGCGCGTTTACCGGGAAGGCGTGAGCAAAGTTTGGGCTTGCTCTCTGGGGGTGAACGTAGCCTAACCGCAATTGCTCTTGTTTTTGCCTTGTTGCGTGTTTCCCCAACGCCTGTTTGCGTAATGGATGAAGTAGATGCGATGCTGGACGAGGCAAATGTCGGACGTTTTCGCGATATGCTGATGGAATTGAGTAAAGATGTGCAATTTATTGTGATTACGCATAATCGCAACACTGTTCAAGCCGCGGATGTGATTTACGGTATCACGATGGGACGCGATTCAACCAGCCAAATTATTAGTTTGAAGTTGGATGAAGTAAGCGATGAGATGTTAGGGACGCGATAGTGTTTGAGGGTTAAAAACAAAGAGGGCAAAATTTTTGCCCTTTTTGTTTTTTAGGAAATAAATTTTTCTAATAAAGTGTGGAAGTGGGTATGGTTAAAAGAAAAAACGGCAGAGTAGGCTCTGCCGTTTTTTTTATAATTATGCAATACTTTATTGTTGTGCGCCAAATAGCTCGGCGAGCGTTTGTTGC
>CAZERH010000049.1:0-2532 GCA_964515535.1 uncultured Anaerolineaceae bacterium | reverse complement strand
TAATTATGCAATACTTTATTGTTGTGCGCCAAATAGCTCGGCGAGCGTTTGTTGCAAATCCGGCTCTGCGGGGACATTTTCTTCCCAAACATCGAAAATTTCGATATCGTAGCCTTCTTTTGCTCCCGATAACCACTCTTGGAACAAGATGTCTTTTTTACGTTGGAGCGTGCCCGCATCAAGAGGGCGTTCTTCCCGCCCAAGCAGTTGGATGATATGGAAGCCAAATTGACTTTCGACTGCTTCGCTAATATCACCAATCTCTTCGAGTGCGAAAGCGGCATCTTCAAATTCAGGCACCATCATGCCGCGTCCAAACCAACCTAAATCGCCTTGATTTCCTTCCGCACTTGGGTCGGTAGAAAACTCTACTGCAAGTGCGCCGAAATCTTCACCGGCTTCAAGTCGTTCAAGGACTATAGCCGCAACAAGAGCATCGGGTACAAGGATATGACGCGCCCAAATTTCTTCTCCCATGTCGGGAGTATCTGCCGTAATTGTTTCGTAAAGAGCTTCGGAATAAAGCTGTGCTTCAAAAAGGAATCGGAAATCTTCTTCAGTCATTCCCGTTTCAAGATAAAGATCTAAAACTTCTTGATAAGCTTCGGCGTATCCTTCAGCGGTATATGGAGTAGCCGTTAACGTTGGAATGGGGGGAACTGTAGGAATAGCTCCGCTATCTGCCTCCTCTGGGGTAGCAGTTGGGAGAGGAGTAGATGTGGGAGCCTCTGTGGGTTCTGGGGTCAAGGTAACAAGTTCTATTTGCTCACTTGTTAAAGTTGAACGCTCTTCCACAGAAGAAGATTCCGATGTTGGGGCAGGGGTGGGCGTTCCGTCAGGAAAGTACCCCAAAAAGGATTCTAATTTCTTTTCGACATCTTCCTCAGAAATTGTGATCCCGCGTTTGTTTGCCTCTTGCACATAAACCAACTCGTTAATCATTGTATCAAGAACGCCTTGCCCAATTTGCGATGGTTGGCTTAAGCGAGCTTCAATAGGTTGAATTTGTGCGGCAACATCCATCCCAAACTGTTGTCCCATTTGTGCATATTGAATATATTGGTTAATGAGGCTTTTTCTCTCAAGGCGAACGCGAGCCTGAAATTGCGAAATAGTAATTTTCTGATCATCAACAGTAGCAACCGGCTTTTGATTCTGAAGAACATGTTCATCAAAATAGCCATAGCCAATCAAAAGGACGACGGCTACAACGATAGTAATCGCGATATTGCGGATAAGAGCCATCTGCTTCTCTTCACGCTCTCTCCGCGCAACAAATTTATTTTTAGTCATAATTTCTCTTTTTAAAAATCGACGGGGCATGGGGATTTACCATGCCCCGTTTTATTACTTTAAGGGCTAGCGACCCTCATCCCAATATTCGCCTGTATAAGGCAATAAAGCGATGTGGCGGGCTCGTTTGATTTCTCCGGCAACTGCGCGTTGATGTCGAGCGCAAGTTCCAGTTTGGCGGCGAGGACGAATTTTTCCATCCTCTGTGATAAGGCGGCGCAACAAATCTGTGTTTTTATAATCAAGATCAACGTTTTTATCCGTGCAAAACTGACAGACTTTGGGGCGCGAAAAAAAGCGAGAACGTCTCTGCGTAGGACGTTTTTTATATGCTGACATTACTAACTCCAAATATAACTAACTTAGAAAGGAAACTCATCTTCATCTACATTGAGTGGGGAATCTTCAACAGAACTATCTTCTTCCGAGGTTTTAGAGCGTCTATCGCCAAGCATAGTCATTTCGTTAGCAATTAATTCAACCGTGCTTCGCTTCTGACCTTCTTTATCTTCCCATTGTCGAGTTTTAAGTCTACCTTCAACATAAACCTGCTGACCTTTTTTGAGAAACTCGTTACAAATTTCAGCAAGTCTGCCCCAAGCAACGATTTTAAACCACTCTGTTTCAGAGCGAGATTCGCCACTAGGACTCTTCCAAGATCGACTGACGGCAACAGAAAAAGTAGTGACAGGACGACCAGAGGGCGTATAGCGCATTTCAGGATCGCGCCCTAAATTCCCAATAATCATCACTTTATTTAAGCCTCGGCTCATCAGAAATTCCTCTTCTATTTGTAGAAACCCAATATATTAGTCAACCAGAACAAGCATGTGGCGCATAAGCGGTTCAAGGAAACGCAGTTTGCGATCTAATTCTGCTGTTGCACTGGGGGGCATACTAACATGGATCAAAACATATTGACCCTCAAGTTGCTTGCGAATCATATAAGCCATCTTACGACGACCCCAAAGATCCACTTTCTCAACCGTACCCTCTAATTCGCTGACCCAACCTTTAATTTTATCAAGAGATTCATTAAAGGCAGTCTCATCCAAATCAGGATGGATAATACAAACTAATTCATAATTACGCATGTGGGGGGAAACCTCCTTTCCCTGGGATATGCCCCCGGTCAACGCCGTCAGCGAGCCGGAAGCGGAAAGAAGCATATCGCACTGGATACACTTTTAAATTGAACGGCTTGAATTCTAGCATAAAGTATCCATTTTGGGAGGGGTA
>CAZERH010000048.1:0-9872 GCA_964515535.1 uncultured Anaerolineaceae bacterium | reverse complement strand
TGATGTGATGAGAATATGAGTTTTTATATTGAACAAAGGAGAAAAAATGACCACCTATATCGAATACCAAATTGATGAAAACAGCACCATCTTAATTGAAGCATCCGAAGATGAAAGCGGTGGCGTGGTGCGTGCCGCGCGTGGACCCGGCGAAGCTGCTCGCGTAAAAGCAAAAAAGACCTTCAAGGAAGCCTTGAAAGATGTCAAGGTGCAAGCGCGGATGTTGGTCGAGGAGATCGAAGATCTCCATGTGGACGAGGCGGAAATTAAATTCGGCATCAACACGGTTGGAGAGATGGGGAATATCGCTATCGGTAAGGTTGGTGTGGGCGTGAATTACGAGGTTAAATTGAAGTGGAAGAAGGAAAAATAAGATTTTTTGAACACGGAGTTGCACGGATTTCACGGAGAAATACTTGAATGTTACGGAGAAAAATGGCAAAATGATATAATACATCTACTTTCTTGAGGAAAAGAAAATATGCGCCTATATCTTGATAGTTGTTGTTTTAACAGACCTTTTGACGATCAACAAATGTTGACCATCCGACTTGAGACAGAAGCAAAATTACATATTCAAGCCGCTATCCGTAGTGGAGAATATAATTTAGGCTGGTCTTATGTGCTAAACTATGAGAATGGTGCAAATCCGCTTGGTGAACGGCGCACGGAAATACAACGCTGGGAAGAAATAGCTAATTCCTTTACGGCAGAAACCCCTGCTATTCTAAAGAGAATGAATGAAATCCTAGAGACGGGTATAAAGCCACTCGATGCCTTACATATTGCTTGTGCAGAGGCTCTGAACTGCGAGTATTTTCTAACCGTAGACAAAGGCATATTGAAAAAAGCAAAAACAATCAGCGGAATAGATATCTTAAGTCCTGTAGATTTTGTAATTGCAGAAGGAGCATAATCATGACCATAATAGCAGATGTAAAAATCAAGGCTTTAGGCTTCAACATCTTAAGCCAGCATCTTGGATTGGTGGAAGCTGAAAGATTTATAACTTTAATCCAACGAGAAAAATTTGATTATACTCAATGGAGACAAAATCTCTTTGAAGGATTAAGTGGAGAAGAAATTAGTCACCAAGCAATGAAATTCTATGAGAAAAAATTAACCCAAGAAAACGCGAAATAATCTCGCTCCAAAAAGACCCGCTGAGAAAAGTGGGTCTTTTCATTAGAAAAAGGGCAAAACTGATATTTTTTGATTACAGAACCCATAGAGACCAAAAAACTCAGTGCGCTCCCCAAAAAAGGTTATTCGAAAGAACAAGGAAGCTCTATTTATGGCACTAATCAGCCTGCAAGATGTCAATCTGGGCTTTGGCGGGGATTTGCTTCTCGAAAAGGTCAATCTGCAAATCGAAGCGAGGCAGTCTATCGGCTTGCTGGGACTGAACGGCATGGGAAAAACCACTCTGCTCAAACTCATCCATGGCGACCTCAAGCCCGAAAGCGGCGAAATCGCTCGTCAAGCCGATTTGTGCGTTGCCTATTTGCCGCAGGAAATCCCAACGGGGCTAAAGGGGACGATTCGAGAGATTGTCGCGAGCCGATTGCCCAAAAAGGATGACGAATCCCGTTGGCAAGCGCAACTTCAAGTGGATAAAGTCATCTCGCAGATGAAACTCAAACCGGATTCCCCATTTAGCCTGCTTTCTGCGGGGATGAAACGCCGCGTCATCCTTGCGCGTGGCTTGGCGCGTGATCCCAATCTGCTTCTGATGGACGAACCGACCAATCATCTCGACATCGATTCGATTAATTGGCTGGAGATTTTTCTCAAGCGTTGGCGTGGTACTTTGCTTTTTGTAACGCACGACCGCACCTTTCTTCAAAATATGAGCAATCGCATCATTGAGTTAGATCGCGGTCAGCTCTTCGATTGGGATTGCGATTACCCGACTTTCCTGAAACGCAAAGAAGCCCTTCTCGCAAGTGAAGCAAAAGAAAATCACCTTTTTGATAAAAAACTAGCCCAAGAAGAAGCCTGGATTCGGCGCGGCATCCAAGCCCGTCAGACGCGTAATGAAGGTCGTGTGCGCGCCCTGATTCGGCTACGGAAGGAACGCGCCAAACGGCGCACAGAACCGGAAAAAGCAAAACTCCAAGTCGATGCTCGGCAACGCTCCGGCAGATTGGTCATCGAATCCAAAAAATTGAGCTACGCGTTCGAGAATCAACCCATCGTCAAGAATTTGAATCTGACCATCCAACGCGGCGACCGCCTTGGCATCATCGGGGCGAATGGCTCTGGCAAAACGACCCTTTTGCGGCTACTGCTCAAAGAATTAGCCCCACAGAGCGGAAGTTTACGTCACGGCACGAATCTTGAAATCGCCTATTTTGACCAAACGCGCTCACAGTTGGATGAAAGCAAATCCATTTTGGAAAATGTCAGTCAGGGGATGGATGTCGTCAAAATTAACGGACGTGAGCGGAATATCATCGGCTATTTGGAAGGATTTTTATTCAGCCGAGAACGAATCCATGCTCCGATTTCTGCCCTTTCGGGCGGAGAACGCAATCGCCTGCTTTTAGCCCGCCTTTTGGCGCGTCCCGCCAATTTATTGGTACTCGACGAACCGACCAACGATCTTGATATTGAGACTCTTGAAATCCTAGAAAATATGCTCCTTGCGTATTCCGGGACGCTGATTCTGGTTACTCACGACCGAACTTTTCTTAATAATTTGGTGACCAGCACCCTAATCCTTTCAGGAGATGGTCAGGTACACAAGTTTATCGGCGACTACGATGCTTGGCAAAGAGAAAAAGAAGCCGAGCAGAAAAAGCCAAAGAAAATCTTGCCCCCAAAGCCCAAGAAAAAGAAAGCACCGAAAAAACTGAGCTATAAGGAGCAACGTGAGCTGGACGAAATCCCCGCTAAAATCGAAGCCCTCGAATCAGAGCAAGGCAAACTGAACGAATCTCTAAGTGACCCTGTTTTTTACCAAAACAATAACGCAGAAGTGAGCCAAGCCGTTAAACGATTGAAAATCATCGAGGGCGAACTTCAACAAATCTATGCTCGTTGGGAAGAATTAGAGAAATAGTCACAAAATGAAATTTAAGTCGCCTATTTTCTTATTACAATCTGTAAGGGAGGGGTTGAAAAGTTGATGCTTTGGATGCATTGCACCAATCCCAAATCGATTATACTTAAGTGATACTTGAAATGCGCTACCTCAAAAAGCATATCTACAATTTTTTGTATGAGGAGCGACTTAAAAAACAAGATAAGGAGATGTTTTATGGGTTCTGTGCTTGGAGAAATTTTACCTGTGGCAATTGGCATCACCCTTAGCCCGCTACCTATTGTAGCTGTTATATTGATATTGTTTACAAAAAAAGCACGCACAAATAGTCTGGCTTTTTTGGGCGGATGGCTTTTGGGTTTGGGGATTGTGGGATTTATTGTCTTGGCATTGGTCAATGCCGGACGCGTTACACTTGGAGATGAAACCGAATCGTTAGTCTCCGGTGTGATTAAACTGTTGTTGGGACTTTTCCTGCTTTTGCGCGGCGCACCCAACCAACGGCGCAGTCGTCCTAAAGAAGGCGAAGAACCCGAAATGCCCAAGTGGATGGCGGCTATCGATCAGTTTTCAGCCGGTAAAGCTCTGGGATTGGCGTTTTTGCTCTCTAGCGTTAATCCAAAAAATCTGACTCTCAATCTGGCGGCAACCGTCACCATCGCCGATTCCGGATTAGCCACAGGTGAGCAGGCACTTACCTTCGCAGTCTTCGTTATTATTGGAAGCCTGTCGATTGTCGCACCGGTGCTTTATTATCTGGTTGCTGGAAAAAATGCTGAGAGAACCTTAACCACGTGGAAAGTCTGGCTAATAGCTAATAATGCCACCGTTATGGCTGTCTTGTTTGTAGTCTTTGGCTTTAAATTGCTTGGAGATGGTCTAGCAGTATTGTTAGGGTAAATCTATCTCATATTTTGGGGTTGTTCTTAAAAGAGAAAATTGCTAATCTCGAAGGTTTGCGCGATAAAAACACCACCGTTGGGCAAGATGGTGTTTTTGTCGGTGGCAGTGTCAGCAATAGCAATCCCGCCGCGGGCTTTGGGGTGGTCGCGAAAAAGGTTGCCGAGCAGATGAAAGCGGGGGCGAGTTAATGAGGCGTTTAACTGATATAGTACGGCACAATCACTAAAGACAAGCCTTCCGTGAAAGAAATGACAAGTTCGAGAGCCAATGCCCATATCTTATATGACCATTGTCGCCCGATTTGGTGACATAAAAACCTGTGTTCATTATCAAAGATTAGGTATCATTTTCCTGCTTTTTATAAAATGTCGTTGGAGGTAAGTATGCAAGCTGTTCCAAGCGAAAATTTGGCTATTGACCGTAAAAAACGTGCAAAAGAGCCATTTCTTGAACTAGACCTACGATCTGCCCAAGAGCGGATTTGTGATTTTAACGAAGTAGTCATCGGCTTTACACCTGAACAGGCAAAAATAGAAGCCGCACGTTGCATCCATTGCCCTGACCCCGCGCCTTGTATGCTTGGTTGCCCCACCCACAACGACATCCCCTCGGCAATGTGGCTCATAGAGCAAGGCAGATTTTCAGATGCGGCAAAAATTTACCATAATACCAGTTCTCTTCCCGAAGTTTGCGGGCGTGTTTGCCCACACGAACAACTCTGTGAAGGTGCCTGTGTTCTCAACAAAACCGGCGAACCTGTAATCACCGGTCAACTAGAAGTATTCGCCCTTGAGCAAGAGCGCGCAAAAGACCCATATGTTCCCCCAATTGCTCCACCTACAGGGCAAAAAGTAGCCATTGTCGGTGCGGGACCCGCCGGACTTGGCTGTGGCGATCTACTCCTTCAAATGGGATATGAAGTCACTTTCTTTGACTCTAAACCTGCCCCCGGCGGTTTGCTTGTTTACGGTATCCCCAACTTTAAGATTTCAAAAGATGTTTTCTTTGAACGCTGGGAAGATATGGTGAAACTTGGCGCAAAATTTGTAGGAAACACCTACGTTGGACGCGACAAAAGCATAGACGATATACTTGCTGAGGGTTTTGACGCGATGTTCGTGGGCGTGGGCTCCGGAATTGATGCCCCGATGAATATCGAAGGTGAAGATTTACCCGGCGTATACGAAGCAACAGACTTCCTTATTCGCGGTAATGTTAGCGGGGATAATCTTCCCGAAGACAAGAAACCGCTCCCCGATTTAGGCAACGACGTGGTCGTTATCGGTGGTGGAGATACCGCCTCCGATTGTTTACGCACCTCTCTTCGTAGAGGTATAAAAAATGTAACTTGCCTCTATCGCCGAACAGAAGCAGAAATGCCCGGCAGTGCCAAAGACCGCAAACTGGCAAAACAAGAAGGCGCAAAATATAAATTCCTTCATCAGCCGGTGAAATTTATTGCCGGTGAAGATGGCAAACTAGCCGCAGTAGAATGTATAGAAATGAAACTCGGCGAGCCGGATAGCAGTGGTCGCCGCCGTCCTATTCCCATTGAAGGCTCAAATTTCAGTGTCCCCGCCACAACTGCGGTAAAAGCTCTCGGCTATTGGCCCGATGAGATTATTGGTAAAACTACTCCAGATTATGAGGTAGATAAATGGGGGTTAACCCTCGTCAAAGATTCTGAAACGGGACAAACCTCCCGCGAGAATATCTTTGCAGGTGGTGATGGCGTAACCGGTCCCGATCTTGTGGTAACGGCGATGGTGGCTGGCAGAAAATCAGCAAAAGCGATTGATGCGTATTTGAAGGGCAAAAGATAGCTCATTTTACGCATTTGCTCGCCGAAGGCACTCATGCCCAAAACACGCGCGTTGCAACGCAAAGCGTCCATCTAAAAAAAACCAAAAAGTTGTCAGATATAAAAATCTGACAACTTTTTGGTTATAATCAACCTGCTTTTCGCGTATCATGCTCGGATTCAAAATCGTCCCTTTTATCATGGTAAAATACCGCCCTCAGTTAAGGAGAAAATATGCCTAGTCAAGATTTACTCGAAATTTTACGTTGCCCCGCTTGCGTGCAAGAAAAAGACGGGTTACTTAAATTGGAAAAAGGTAGCTGGTTACTTTGCCAAGATTGCGAGCGCAAATACCCCATTGTGGACGACATTCCGGTTATGTTGATTGATGAAGGGGATAAGTGGGTAGATACCGCGCTCAAAGATCTCCCCGTTCCGCCACCAGAACCGAAGTAAAAAATCTTGGATACACTGATTAGAGATTTAACCAGCGGAGATGAAGCCCGCGCCGAAGCCGCTATGAACAACTTGGTGGCATTAGGGGAGGCTGTTTTTCCGACTCTCACGGAATTGCTCAAATCTCCCATAGCCGACCATCGCTGGTGGGCATTGAGCGTTTTGGCGCAAATCGAAGGAGCGGATGTAAAGTGGATGCTCGCCGCGCTGGATGATGAATCGGTTGAGGTGCGTCAATGTGCCACCTTAGGCTTATCCGTTCATCCGGACGAAAAATCGGTTCCTGCGTTGGTTGAGCGTTTATATGATTCCGATTCAATGGTCTCTTTATTGGCATCCAATGCTTTAGCCAAAATTGGCGAAACAGCCGTTTTACCTTTGCTGGCAGTACTTGAGAAAAAGAAGAGGCTTCAAAGCAAAGAGGCTCGGCTCGGCGCGATGCGGGCGTTGGCAACCATTGCCGACCCGCGTGCAATTCCGGCAATGATGACTGCCTTAGAAGAAGATGATTCTATATTTATGAAGCATTGGGCAGAACTTGGCTTAAAAGAATTAGGTCAAGAGATGGTCTATTTCAAAACGGATTGATAAAAATGACAGAAGATAAAAAAAAATCTCCTGAATTAGGAGCGTGGCTAAAAAAACTCCCCCTAGGGATGATCGTCGCGTGGGGAATTGCTTTGATTTTAGCTTTGGGCGCGTTTAACTTCCTGCGCACCTTTGTTGCCGGTATGGAAATGGTCAACCTGCCCGGGATGGCGGTTGTTGACTCCCCCGAAGAAGCTGGGACTGAGGCTGGCGCACCAACTCTAGAGCCAGTCGTGGATGCCCCGGAGAGCGATCTCCCCGAAGTATGGGATGGTGCCAGCCGCGTCAACATCCTCTTCTTGGGTTTGGATGCGCGTGATTTGGATTTGGACGCACCGCGCTCCGACACCATGATTGTTTTCACCATTGACCCCATGAGCAAAACCGCCGGGATGATTTCCATTCCGCGCGATATGTGGGTGGATATTCCCGAAGGGTTCGGCTATGGGAAAATTAATACTGCCTACGCATTGGGCGAACAATATAAACTGCCGGGCGGGGGACCTGCTCTTGCGGTGAAAACGATAGAGAAGTTTCTTGGCATTCCCATTCAGTATTACGCACAAGTAGATTTCCACGCTTTTGAAGAAGCCATAGACGCGATGGGCGGGCTTTATATGTGTGTGGATAAAAGAACACATATTGACCCGATTGGACCTAAACCTAAAGAACCTTTCGATAAAGGATGCTCTATTCGACACGGCTATCAGGTTCTTGCTTACGCACGAGACCGCAAAACAGAAGAAGGCGGCGATATAACCCGCGCCGAGCACCAGCAAGAAGTCATTATGGCACTCCGCGACCAAGTTCTTTCACCGGAAAACTTCTCTGATATGGTGAAACTTGCTCCCAAAGTTTACCGAGAAGCATCCGCAGGTTTGCGAACCAATATGAGTTTTGAAGATGCCTTAAAACTGGGAGCATTGGCAACCCAAATTGATGTCAGTCAAATCAAGCGCGGCGTGATTAATTACGAAATGGGCACCCTAGACCGCTCTCCCGATGGTCTTTCGATTATGAAACCGATTCCAGACCAAATCCGCATTTTGAGAGACGATATTTTCACCGCAAACGGCGCGCTTAGTCCGCAAGCTGTGGGAGAACCGGTTGAGTTAATGCAAGCCCAAGCCTCGCGTGTCAATGTCTTAAATGGTGCTTATGGCATAGTAGAAGCCACCGAACTTGCCTCGCGTTCGCAAGTCTATTTCGCGTCACAGGGGATGAATGTGGTTGGCATCGGCAGTGCCGATAAATCTTACGACCGCACCACAGTTGTTCTCCATAATGCGGATTTATACACCCTGCGCTATATTCTCGGGCTTGTCTCCGCAAACAGTAACCATCAGGTCATCTTCCGCTTCGACCCCGCATCAGGCTCAGACGTAGATATTATGTTAGGAAATGATTGGGCATTGAACAACCCCATGCCCTAACGAAAAGACGAGTATTTTCAAAATACTCGGTCTTTTTATTTAAGGTTGCTCAAATTTGAGTCGCAAACTCCCCCAATAATGATGCCCGTCCTCATCTTGGCAAGCAGGCGCGCTTAAGTTTGATGCGGCAGTGCTTCCGGCGGCAAGGCGCAAAGAATAGTTTTGATTTGGTTCCATCATAAAATCGGCATACCCTCTGTTCAACTCCGGCTTTAATCCCGTGAAAAAATGCTCCTCATTGCCATCCCAAGAAATAATAATTTCAACGCCGGATAATTCTTTTTGGGATGCGTCACTCACAAAAACCATCAGCAATGCCTCTGAGATGTTGGTACTACAAATCTCATCTTGTGTTTTTAGGATGTAGGGCGCGCGTGCGGTTGGGCTTGCTTCCGTTGTGGCGATTGGGGTGCGTGTGAAGAAGGGGATAGGCGTTACCGTAGCCACCGCTTCATCATCTATAAAGGCGATGGTCGGCGTGGATGATGTTCCTATTGTAGAGATGTGCGAGGGTTGCGTTAAAAACTCTGTGGCGGTTGCGGTGATTTGCGTTAACGCGGTCTCTTTTCTGAGGTTAACCGCTAAAATTGCCAATGCTTCTAGTGATTCGGGGGAATCTCCTTCGGCAAGGGCGCGTTGCGCTTGGCTTTCGATTGCCCCAACCATATCCACATCACCGAGGGCGGATAATCTGCTTTCTGCGCGTGGGAGGTCACCTGTGGAGGCGTAGGCTACCGCGATGAGGGAGCGATAGCTATCTTTAAAATCATTTTGGAGCATAGATGGGACAGCTTTGGTGGTCGCTTGGGGAAGAAGTACCCATGATATAACGAGACCAAGCCCAACGCCAAGAATGAGTCCGCCGAGAAGATGCCAAGAGTTGAGAATCTTTTTCATGGGCTAACCTCTGATGACGCTGGCACCCATCTCTCTATCCCTCTGAGTAATTCTTCTAAAATTGCTACTTCTTCTGGGGTGTAGTTTCCGGTATCGAGGCTTTCTTGGACGATTTCGGTGAGCGGTGCGCTTCCTAACAAGGCGAGGCGGTGAACGACTAAACCAAAATCGGCTTCGTCTTCGTAGGCTTCGGCGACCATGAGGACGTATTCGGCGCGGTAATCGGCTCGCAGGGTGTTCGGAGCGAGGTCTACATACTCAACGGGGGCAACGCGCCAACCGTAGTATAGTCCGGCTATACAGCCGAGTAAAATGGCGAGGAGGGTTTGAATCCAGCGGGGCATATTATGGTTTGAAGTGTGAGGTTGAAAAAATAAAAAATGCCCGGACAGGAGATCGGCGGCACCCAGAGAGATTTCTGTACCGTTGCTTCCTTTCGGACCTGGCGGGGTTGGGAGTCTTCTGCCGCGCCGAGCCTGCCCGGACGGTTGGAAGGATACCTGATGTGAGAGGGTGTGTCAAATGTTTGTCTGTTGCTCTGTGGCAAAGCGACCATGGGTCATGCGGGGTTGGGTATACTTTTGCCTGATTTGACTACCCCGAATTTTTGAGAAGATACGCGAAAAGAAATATAAAGGATTTCTTATTGGCAGTACCTTCGCCATTTGGTGCTGACTAAAATTGACTGATTTGAAATTTCACCCGCTCTAGCCGCCGTCCTCGGCGGCGTGTTTATGAGAAGCCTGCG
>CAZERH010000047.1:0-9957 GCA_964515535.1 uncultured Anaerolineaceae bacterium | reverse complement strand
GCAAAACCATCACTACTGATATTGAAATAATAGTAATTGGGGGCATCTAAATCGCCGGTGTATCGGCAAATGAGACCGAAATTATTATCATCATCGCCACCGATTTTGGTAGCGTCAACTTCCACGCTTATATTGCCGTCAAAATTTTTACCGGGGTTAGACCAAATATCGTAAGATGGGGCTTTTACGTGCATTTGATAAACACCGTCTCTATAGTCAGTGAGACCATCTTCCCACTCTGCACTATCCCATCCGCTACCTGTGTTTGAAAAATCGTCCTGAAATAAGATATTGTCATCATTGTTTGCGGAGGATGAGTTTGAGGAAATGCTACAGGCTAGGGTTGCAAATAATAGGACAAATAATAGGGGAAGTAGCGTTTTTTTCATTTTAGCTCCTTTTATTGTTTGAATAAGATAGTTGAGTATACACATCCACAGGGCAAAAAACAATAGTTGTTTTTTACCTTCTAATGGATTTCATGGTTATGCCTGTTTGTTTGGACATTAACGTCTGGTGGCGATTCATTTGAAATCATCTTTATAAAGACCTCTACAATTTTTGGGTCAAAGCGCGAGCCGCTTTCGTTTCTTATATAATCCATAACAGTTTTCTTTTCCCAAGCCACGCGATAAGGGCGGTCTGAAAGCAATGCGTCCCAAACATCAACTATAGTGAAGATCCGCGCGGCTAAAGGTATATTCTCTCCTTTTAAGCCGCGTGGATATCCGCCTCCGTCCCAGCGTTCATGGTGGCAGTAGGGAATATCTAGCGCAGGGAGGAGATAAGGAATGGGGGATATCATATTATAAGCAAGCTGGGGGTGTTGTTTCATAATTTTCCATTCATCTTTAGTAAGCGGACCAGGCTTGCGAAGAATATTGTCGGGGATACCCATTTTTCCAATATCATGGAGTAATGCCCCGCGATGAACATGAACAAGATTGTCTTCCGAGATTCCTATTTCACGCGCAAGTTGTAGTGTGAGTTCAGTAACATTTTCGGTATGATTTTGCGTGTCTTCATCACGCAGTTCAAGAGCCTTCCCCCAACCTTCTAGGGTTATGTCATAGGCGCGAGAAAGTTCTTTGTTACTGTGCGCCAAATTTCTTAGAAGATGGTCGTTATCAATGGCTATTGCCGCTTGTCCGGCAAGGGTTTGGAGAAAATCCTCCCATTCAAGAGTTGGGGAAATCACTTCATGTTGAAAAACTTCCAGAATGCCAAGTATGTTGCCTTTGGCAATGAGAGGCGCGCAATAGTAGGTGCGAAAATCTTCTGCAAGGAACCATGAACTGCGTCTAGTTTTTTTGTTTTCAAGAAGCGATGTCGTGTGTTGCAATCTGCGCTCTTGAATGGCTTTGTTGAGTATTGGTTCTTCGATTTGAGAAATTGGCGCGGAGAAGGGTTTTGTTATATATCCTCTCCCGACAAAGTACTCTAGGGTTTCGGAGAAAGGCATCGTAAGAAGGATGTTTGCGGCATCTACATTCAACTGCGAAACCGTATGATCAACAAGAAGCTGGAGGGTTGTCCGCAGGTCAAAGTTTGCACTAATTGCGGCATCTATATTGCGCAATGCGGTGAGACGTTTGACCTGTTTTTCTGTATATTTATGGAGGCGGGCGCGTTGAATAGCGTTACCACCCATTTCAGCCAAAGTGGTTAGAAGACGCAAGTCCTCTTCGCTAAACTCTCGAGGTGTCTCTGCCACGATGGCAATTACACCGATAATTGAATCTGTTGACCGAATAGGCACCCAAGCCCCACGCCAACCAGCAGGGATTTTTTCATCTTTAGTAACTTTGAGATGAGTATCGTCTTTTAGATTTGGAGTGGCATAGGCTTCACCGCTTTGGAAGATATGACCAATTATTCCAACATCATTTTTATGGCGTTTGGTTCGTATCTCCTTAACCCAGCCACAAGCAACCGCCTGATATATTCCTTTAGTCTTAGAGTCGTTGAGCCAGATAGAAGCAACTTTAATGCCTAATGAGTTTCTAACTTCTTTCAATAAAATAGATAAGATGTCTTCAGTGTTTTCTGCGCTTCGCAAAGCTGTAGATGTTTGATTTATAGCTTCTAATTCGGCAAGACGATTTTTAATTTGTTCAAACTGTTTGGCACTATGTATCGCTCCTGCAACTTGCGTTGACAAAAGGGACATAACCCGCTCATCTGCTTCTGTAAAATGATGTGTGTTCGGATGAATTTCGTAAAAATCCATTACGCCAATCAAATTTCCCGCGTAGAGCATGGGAACGCCCAAAGCAGAAGTGATATTGACGTCTTGAAACTGTGGTGACCTTCCCTCCCAAGCATGGTAATTGTTAACGCGGAACGCCTCCAAGGTTTTAGCAACATGTCCTGCCAGCCCCTCACCCTTTGGGATAGATATGCTTTGCGCTTTTTGAGTATGTTTTTTGGGTAACTCATAGCTAATTGCCGGATTGAGAATCTTCGTTTTTGTATCGTATAAATAAACATTAGCACAAGACACTCCCAAGAGAAGAGCCGCACGTTCAAGCGTGTTTTTGAGAAGAGTGCTCACATCTTGAGGAGCAACAAGGTCTTGAGTAATCCTATAAATCTCGGCGAACTCCTTGCCTCGTTGAACAGTTTCATAAAACAGACGAGCGTTTTCTATGGCGGAAGCGGCATGAGACGCCAGCATCTCCAATAAAATTTTTTCTTCTTCACTATATGTGTCCGGCGTGTAATTTTGCACAGAAAGTACACCGATTAATCGATTCCCAATATACATTGGTGACACAAGCTGGGAGCGAGCTCTTTTTCTTGAGCCGAAATGAGTTTTTTCAATCTGTGGGTTTTCAATAGATAAATCTTTATCAATAAAGGAGCCTTTTGCCTTTTCTGAGAGAAAAACGAGGCTACTCTCTCGGGGGATTTTTATTGCGCCATACCGTTTTCCCTGATCTATCAAAAAAACAGCATTGTCATCATCTCTGGGGGCATCTCCCCTAAGTAGAATCGTGAAAACATCACAGGGCATTAGTTTTTCCGCGCTACGATGAATTGCTTGATAAGTCTTCTCCGCGGAGTCTATATCGCGTAAAATGTCTTGGCTAAGACGGTGCAAAATAGCGTGCCGCTCTGCCGTTTTCAAGGCTTTTTCATAGAGGTGAGCATTTTCAATAGCAGACGCGGCTTGATGTGCAAAAGTTTGGGCTAGTTCAGCATCTTTTTCTGTATATGCACCAACTTCGCGGCTATCCAGAGTGATACAACCAATCACCTTGCTCCGCACAACCAACGGAACGCCCATCCAACCGCGCACATAATCTGTTTCTGCCCATTTTTTAAAATAACGTTTTTTTTGAGCATCTACAAGAATAAGCGGGTGAGCATTTGCGATCAATTTTTCTAAAAGAAAATTTTGTGCGGGAAAAACTTTACCAACTTGATGCTCTATATTTGGCAAACCATACCCGCCGGTTATTCTCACCTTATCTTCCTCAAGTAGCATAATTGTGGCACTGTCATAAGGAATTACTCGCTTTATCGAAGCAAGAATCGTGCTTAGAACTTCTTCCAAATTGAGTGAAGAAGAAATTGTATGAGCAGATTGTCGTAAAGTTTCAGCCTCTTGGCGTCTTTTTTGTTCGGCATCAAAAAGGCGTGCATTTTCAATAGCGATAGCCGCCTGATATGCGAAAGATTGAGCAACCTTTGTACTTTCTTCAGTGAAACAGCTTTTTTCTTTGCTGTCTATAGCCAACATGCCAACTACTTTATCTCGGATAATTAACGGAACTCCCATCCAAGAACGGATATGATCGTGCGGAGGCGAGCGAAAAGGCGCATGTTCTGCTTGTGCGTCATCCAAAATAAAGATTTTTTTCTCGCGGATCACGCGCGTGTTGGGGTTGCTTCCGTCAAGAGAAAAGCGCATCTTCTCAACGTCAGCAGGGTTTTGCCAACCGCGCCCGCCGAAAATCACAAGATCATTATCTTCCAGAATCTGAACGCTAGCACTGTCATAGGGCAAAACGCGTGAGAGTTGCTTTAGAATATGCTCAACCGCCTCAGCAAGATTCAGGGAGGCAGTCACAGCAAGTGCGGTTTCTCCCAATATATCCGATTCTTTTCGGCGACTTTTCTCCGCATTAAAAAGAATCGCATTCTGAATTGCAGTAGCGGCATGATTTGCAAATGCCTTCACCAATTCGCTATCTTCCTCTGTGAAATAATCGAGCCTTCCGCTGTCCAAAGTGAGAATCCCAATCGTGTTATCTTGGACAATTAGCGGAACGCCCAACCACGACTGAATTGAAGGCATTTCAAGAAAAGCGGGGTAGGCTTTTGGAGCGTTCTTCAAGATTAAGGGGAGACCAGTTTGCATTACTACAGTATTTGGGTTATCTGCTGGGTAGGGAAAGCGTCTGTTTTTTTCTTTTTCAAGAACCAACATACCGCGTCCCCCCATGATTTCTAAATAGCCCTTTTTAAGTAATTGTACAGAAGCACTATCAAATGAAACTACCTGTGATAGCTCCTTGAGGATAAGATTAATGGCTTCATCTTGGTTTAATGTAGTTGTTAAAATAGCGGCAGATTCTTGCAGTTTTTCGGCAATTCTGCGGCGTTTTTTCTCGGTCTCAAGAAGACGATTCTTTTCAAGTGCCATAGCTGTTTGGCCCGCTATAGTTATTAGTAAACGTTCATCATCTGCGGTGAAAAAATCTTTTTTTGAACTTTCAGCATTAATAACACCTAAAACTTTTTCTCCGATTTTTAGCGGAACGCATAATTCTGAGCGAATAGAAGGTGTGTCCCCTATATAGTCGGCAAATTTTCTGACATCCCCGACACGAAGAGCTTTGCCTGTTAGTATCACTTTCTCTGTTACCCCTCTTGAAAGAGGGCTTGGTTTAGATTTTTTATCTATGGGAATACCTTGATAAGAGGCATGAGGGTGTAGCGTTTGCGTGTCTTTGTCTAATAAAAGAATGCCAAAATTATCGGGATACAGTGTGTTTCCGATGATATTAGTGATTTGGCGTACGATATCTTTAGGGTCTAATGCTTGTGTGCTCGCATACGCTGTTGCTTGTAAAATATTCAATTCCTTAAGCTGACGTTGAAGAGCCGCTTCGATGTTTTTGTGTTTTGTGGAATCTCTAGCTAGAGTGATAACAACGTCTTTACCGAAATAACTTCCCTTATACACATACACTTCTTTAGGGAAAATTTCCCCATTGCTTTTTTTTCCCCAGAACTCAAATTCTTGGGATTCCCCGTCAAAAGCTTTTTCTATTTTTTTTGCAATATCCTCAAAATCATTCTTGCCTGGTGCTGAAAGAAAGAGGGGGGTTTTGCCAATAATTTCTTCTTTGGGGATACCATAAAGCTTTACAGCCCCCTCGTTGACATCAAGAAAACGACCTTCTCTGTCTTGAATATAGATGGCGTCATCTATGCTATTGAATAGGTCTTGATAACTGGCTTTGCTTCTAATGAGTGTTTTTTCTGCAATCTTTTTTTCTCTTAAATCGCGCGCAACAAAGAGAATCTCTTCAGGTTCTCCGGTATCTACTTTTATAGGGGTAGAGCGAATCTCTAATGGGATTTTCTCTCCCGTTTTGCTAAGAATCTCTATCTCGTAGGTGTCAATATCGCCTTTTTTCTCAAGCCTTTTTTCTAAAACGGTATTATATTCAGGCGAAATAAAATTAAAAATCGATTTTCCTTGAGTTTCTTCTATGCTGTGACCAACGATATTTGTCCACGCGGGGTTGACGTAGATAATCTCTCCGCGGAGATTCTGGGTCAAAAAGATGTCGCTAGAACTTTCAGCTAACAACCGATAATAGCTATCTTTTTTTATGCCGTTCTTAGAGGTCATTATATCTTTTTTAGGGTAGTGGTAAAGTTTGGCTAATATGGAAGAATCGTCCATCTCCCTTTGAGAGAGTGCGGATGGGCGGGAACGCATAGAGCTAATTTCAGCCATTGTCTTTCTCATCTAGGATTATTATTGTACCTTAGTCTGTAAGCGTACCTGTACCCAAAAGTATGATATTAAAGCAAAAAAGATGAGCGCGCTACTCATCTTTTTTGAATTCGTTAGAGGCGACGACGGGACTCGAACCCGTGCTACAGGTTTTGCAGACCCGTGCCTTACCAACTTGGCTACGTCGCCGAAATATATTTTGAGCGGGCGAAGAGATTCGAACTCTCGACCTTCTCCTTGGCAAGGAGACGTTCTACCACTGAACTACACCCGCAATTACTATTTGGTCAAACTTTATAACCAAGTGCCGAGAGACAGAATCGAACTGACGACACCGCGATTTTCAGTCGCGTGCTCTACCAACTGAGCTATCTCGGCTAGAACATTCAATTGTTAAGCGGATGGTATTCTACCCGCACTTATAACGCTTGTCAAGAATTTCTTGTGTTCAAAATTGGTATCGATTTTGCCTTGACGTTAAACTCGCTTGAGGTAAAATTGCTCTCGCACCGCTTGGGGCGATGGCGGAATTGGCAGACGCAACGGACTTAAAATCCGTCGGTATTTATACCTTGTGGGTTCGACCCCCACTCGCCCTACCAAAACTCTCGTTTCAAAAGAAACGGGAGTTTGTTTTTTATGATAGTACCACGAAATAATGACCGAAAATTTTAGTTGCAAATAAGGCATTTGCGGCTGTTTTAGTCATAGCTGAAAAAACTGATTCCAACCAACATTCAAGAGAGGAAAACATATGCCCCGCAATGAACAAGGGTTATCCTATGACCGTTATATTTGCATTCCGCGTACGCTGATATTTTTAATGCGTAAAGATTCCGTTTTGTTACTCAAGGGCGCGCCCACGAAGCGAATTTGGGCAAATAAATATAACGGGATTGGTGGGCATGTTGAACGCGGAGAGGATATCCTAACTTCTGCAAAACGTGAATTGTGGGAAGAAACAGGTCTCTCTGCCAATTTGCGTCTAGTTGGTACGCTACAAGTGGATGTGATGCCGGATGCCGGTGTTTCAGTCTATGTTTTCACGGGGGAAGATGCAGAAGGCGTGTTGGATTCCTCAGAGGAAGGGAGTCTCGAATGGATACCCTTTGTTGAGTTGGGACAATACCCCCTTGTGAGTGATGTTGCGGTTCTCTTGGACAGAATTCGAGTGATGGACGCAGAATCCCCTCCTTTTTTTGCGCGTTCTTTTTATAGCGAAGATGAAAAACTGCAAGTCTGTTTTGGGGAATAAAAATACTGAGTAATTGTCCAGAAATTATTCCCCGAAAAATCTGCACTATATATGCCCTGTAAGGGTACAAATTCACAGGGAACATAAGGTTTTTTTGTGAATACAAAAAAACTTTATGAACTTTGTGCCGTTGTGGTGAATCTATGGGAAGTTGTTTTTAGGCGGTTACTAAAAGATTCAAGTTTTTACTCGGCAATTCTTAACTTCATCGTAAAGGTACTCCCGATTCCCGCCTCGCTCTCTACGGTTAACTCGCCTTCGTGTTGCTCTATAACTTGCCGCGTAATAGCGAGACCAAGTCCGATCCCATCAAAGAGGGTATCGTTGCTCTTTTCGAGATGCTGAAAACGGTCGAAGATGCGCGGTAAACGATCGGCTGAAATGCCGATGCCGCTATCTTGTACGGAAAGGCATACAAGTTCATTTTGCGCGCGCAAGCGTAGATGTACATCCCCGCCATGTGGAGAGAACTTAATCGCATTATCCACTAAGCCTCCCAGCGCACGCTCAAGAGATTTCTTGTCTCCCGAAACAAGAGGCAAGCGATGATTGTTTTTTAGGTGCAATTTTATCCCGCGTTTTTTTGCTCGGGCTTTATACTTTTCTACTACTTCTTTTGCTACTTCTGTCAGCTTGACAGCTTGAAAGTCGGGCAGAACGAGATCCATTTCTTGTAAAAATAAAATATCATTAACCAATGTGGTGATGCGCTGAACATTGCGCGCCACAGTGTCTATGGTTTCGTCAATGCTCCCTGTCGGAATTATTTTCTTTTGAAGTGCCTGCAAAAAACCACCTGCCGCCATAAGCGGAGTGCGCAACTCGTGAGCGATATTAGTTAAAAATTCGCGGCGCGTAAGTTCTTGCTCTGCTAATTGTTGATAGGCTTGTGCTAGCTCACTGGCACGCAGGCGTAAATCTTCAACAGCCATTTCATCATTTGTGCGTAGGCGATTGCTGATTTCTCGAACCATTGTCATGGCTATAGTGCTACTGTTTTTTAGAACGCGGTCGAATGCTTCTTTATGTAATTCTAGTGCAACAAGGTGAGATTTTGCAGTAACCGTGGCGGCGCGGGGTGCGTTATGAATGAGTGCCATTTCCCCAAAAAAATCGCCCGAGCGTAGGTTTTTAAGCAGGCGTATTTCTTTTCGGTTGATGACCTTTGTTACCTCAGCCTCCCCCTCCAGAATGATATAAAAAGTGTCTTCGGAAGCATTTTCTTGGCATAATGCGGTGCCTGGCGCGTAGGCATGTACCTGAGAATTTGCAATCAAATCGGTAACTTCATTTGCGGTGATGCCGGGAAAGGCGCGCGGGATGATATAACTGGGTGCTCGGCGAGTGGTCATTTTTACTCCTCGTCTGATGGGTGTGATTTTCTGATTATAGCATTAGGGCTATGAGAGACGCAATAATTTCAAGTATGCTTTGCAATGAGACTATAGTGCCTCCGATTGTTAATATCACGAGATGATGAAGTTAAAGCGGGTAAATATCTTGGGCGATTAACCGGAGTGAGAAGACGTGCCGTCCCTGATATTTGGCTTGCTACTGTTAAACCGACATCGTGCTGAAAAAACCGCCATCTCTCAAAGTCGCCATTTTTTTCGATAAATAGCAAATCTTTTTTGCAACGTAACAGAAAAATCATTATTGTATGCAAGGTTCTCGGGGGCTTCCGGCGGCAATTTCTCCATCTGGTTTCCGTACCATATTGAGAACGGGATAGCCGTCAAGCCGTGCAAAACGATGCTCATCGCAACCGTTACTACAACCACGAGGATAATCGTATTGCCGTGTGAAATATCGGGAACACCACCGACAACGATGGTCGCCAAAACAATGGAGGCTAAACCGCGCGGTCCGAACCATCCAATAAAAAGAGAGGAGGACGGATGCAGTTTCTTTCGCCACATTGCAATGATAACCGGCAAAATGCGTACCAGTGTTAAGCTAAAAAATGCGTAGAGAAGAACTTGCCAAGTAATTTCTTCTCTCAACTTAAAAAGTGTTTGCCCCAGATAGAGAAAGATGAGCAAACTTAATAAGTTTATTAAAGTATCAGAAAAAGCGATTTCATCTCGGCTGATATTTTTGTCAAAAAGTGTCAGAAAAAGCCCTGAAATAAAAGCGGCAATAAAATAATTGCCTCCAAGGTAATCAGAAAGGGATAGTACCAATATCGTCAATGAGGGAAAAATCAAACCTTGAAAGCTGGGTACCATCCATTTTTTCTTCTCTGCTTGACGGATAAGCCAGCCACCAGCACTGCCTATAAAAACACCAACTATAATGGCAACCAAAATTTGCTGAAACGGCACAATAAGGTGATGTTTCATGACCTCATACTTCAACTGTATTTGCGAAAGAACAATCAAAATTGTAGCGATTGGTGTTGTGAAACCATCGTTTAAACTGGATTCTATATTGATTGCCTGTCGGATGCGTGCCGGAACTTTTTCATTGGTCAAAACGAGTCCTATTAAATTGGCATCAGAAGGCGTAAGAATCACTGCCAGCAACGCCGCTTCAATCCATTTTATTTCAGGGAAAAGCCAGCGAGAAAGCAAAGTTCCTGCCAGAACAGTTAGCGGAATCCCGACAAACAAAAGCCGAAGCGGTAAAGAAATATCGCCCTTTAAAACAGAAAAACTTGTCCGAGCCGCATTGTTAAAAAAACTCAAGCCTAAAGCGGTCACACCCACAAAAAGCAGAATAGGTG
>CAZERH010000046.1:0-9965 GCA_964515535.1 uncultured Anaerolineaceae bacterium | reverse complement strand
TTTCTACTTTTCGTAATAGTCTACGCCATCTCGGGGCTAGCCCCTGCCATCCACAAGCCCAATTGCTCGCGAGTCGCATTTTTGGTATCTATAATGGTCACTATTTCGCCGCGGAACATGATGGCAATTCGGTCTGCAAGCGAAAGAATTTCATCTAATTCTGCTGAGATGACAAGCACCCCTACCCCTTCATCGCGCATTTTGATGATTTCTTTATGAATATATTCGATAGAGCCTACATCTAGCCCGCGGGTGGGTTGATTTGCGATTAAGACCTTAAGTGGATGGCTAAACTCGCGCGCCACAATCACCTTCTGCTGGTTTCCACCGGATAAAGTACCTGCTGTCACATATGGACCGGGTGCCCGAACATCGAAACGTTTAATTAACTCGGTTGCGTTCTTGAGGATGGCTTGGTCGTTGCGTATCATCATCTTGCTGGCAAAAGGCTTCTGATAATACGTATTTAGCACCATATTATCAGCCAAATCGTAAGGTAAAACTAAACCATGCTTATGGCGGTCTTCGGGAACATGTCCCAGTCCATGCTCAACGAGATAGCGTGGATTTTCATAGGGAATTGTTTCTCCCGTAAGGCGTATTTCACCGGAATTTACACCGCGTAAACCGGTAAGAGCTTCAATTAATTCTGTTTGCCCATTCCCTTGAATACCCGCAATGCCTAAAATTTCACCTGCACGGACTTCAAAAGAAATATCTTTTACTACTTCTACGTCACGCTCGTCTTTGATTTTTAGATGATTAACCTCAAGCACAACTTCGCCGGGATTCGCGGGCGTTTTATTCACTTCTAGCAGAACATCGCGTCCCACCATCATTGTGGCGAGACCCTGTGCGTCTGTTTCAGAGGGTTTTGTATGCCCGACAACTTTGCCACGTCTCATCACGGTAACGCGATCGGCTACGTTAAGGATTTCTTTTAATTTGTGGGTAATGAAAATAATAGAAACGCCCTTTTTGGTGAGTTCACGCATAACATCAAAAAGGTCATCGGCCTCTTGTGGGGTTAATACGGCGGTTGGCTCATCCAAAACAAGGATATTTGCTTTGCGATATAGTGCTTTCAAAATTTCAACACGCTGTTGTACCCCAACGGGCAGATTCTCTATCAGTGCATCCGGATCTACATCAAGACCATAGGTTTCAGAGATTTCAAGAATTTCTCTTTTGGCGCGGCGCAAATCAAGACTGGTGCCTTTGGTCACTTCTGAGCCGAGAATCATATTTTCGGTCACGGTAAAAACAGGCACGAGCATAAAGTGCTGATGTACCATCCCAATTCCGTAATTAATCGCGTCACTAGGACCGTTAATCTCAACTACCTTATTGTCGATTAAGAACTCACCTTCGTCTTGTGTGTATAAACCATAGACAACATTCATTAAAGTTGATTTTCCCGCGCCGTTTTCACCGAGCAGGGCGTGAATTTCTCCTTTTTTGAGAGTGAAACTCACATCATCGTTGGCTATAACACCCGGAAAGCGTTTGGTAACATGACGAACTTCTAAAGCTAAATTTTCCATCGTCTACTCCTTCTCGTAGGGAACGCCATCCGCCGCTGGGATATGGGTACGCCCAACAAAACCAGATAAGACGATAATAGTTAGAATATAAGGCAACATGCCGATAAATTGATGTGGAATTTGAATATCAGCAAATTGGAGTTGGGTTTGCATGGCATTCGCAAAGCCGAAGAGCAACGCCGCGCCCCAAGCCCCGAAGGGGGTAAATTTACCAAAAATCATCACGGCGAGAGCGACAAATCCACGCCCGTTGGTCATGGCACGTTCAAAAGAGCCAACTGCTTCCAAAGTTAGGAACGCGCCTGCTAAACCGGCTATCGCACCGCCAGCAATCACATTCACATAGCGAATTTTGAAGACATTTACGCCCAAAGTATCTGCCGCGCGAGGATGTTCGCCAACGGCGCGGGTACGAAGTCCCCATTTGGTGTGAAAAAGAATATAGTGAACAAGAAAAACAAGCACAAAAGTAGCGTAGGTGATGGGGGGATTATTGAAGAGGGCTGGACCGATAATAGGAATATCTGCTAATGGTCCCAGCGGGATAGGTTGCATTTTTCCCTTTGTTGTTAGACCAACTTGATAAAAATATCCGGTTAATCCAAGGGCAAGGATGTTGATGACCGTTCCGCCAATGATTTGATCCATCTTAAGAGTGACAGACATATAAGCCAAAAGCAAGCCCATAATTGCACCGGTGAGTATTGCCGCAAAAACGGCAACCCACAAGTTTCCCGTCCAGACGTTCACGAGAAAGCCAACGAAGGCACCCAAGAGCATCTGTCCCTCAATCCCGATATTAATCACCGCGGAGCGTTCTCCCAATAATCCGCACAACGCGCCCAAAACCAGCGGCGTAGATTGTCGAATTGTCGAGGCTAAAACCGCTTCGGTTACTTGGGCATTCAGGATATATTGCCAGATAATAATTGCAATAACAGTAAGTGAAACACCAATAGTTGTTCCCCATTGCTTAAGAAATAATTTTTGGGGCGTAGTGGTGGGGAGAGTATTTGTATTTTCCATAAGTAGCACCCTATTGTTGTCCCCAACCGCTGAGTGTAACACTTTCACCACTTTCAGCTTTGGAATGAATTAGTTTACGAACAATCATATCGGCAGTTACAAAGAAAAGCATAAGTGCTTGAATAACATCGGTAATCTCTTTAGCTACACCGGCGTTAAATTGCATGGTGCTGGCACCGGCTTTCATTGCACCGATGAGTATCGCGGCAGGGATAATGCCAAAGGGATTGGTTTTACCAAGCAAAGCGATAGTAATGCCGTCAAAACCGAGTCCGGCATTGAAACCGGGCTGATACCGTCCCACAATACCTAGCGTTTCTACGCTACCGCCCATACCTGCCAGAAAACCACTGATAACCATTGTGAGGATGACAGTAAATGCAACGCGCATCCCCGCGTATTTTGCGGCGTGGGGACTAAGCCCAACGGTACGGATTTCATATCCCAACGTGGTGCGCTGTAATAACCACCATACAGCAACCGCCGCAAGTACCGCCAAAAAGAATCCCAGCGGAATCTCGCCAATAGAAGGAATTTTAGCACTATCAAGAACTTCAGGCGTACGCGCTACGATATTTCCGTTGGAAGTATCTTTGAGAGGACCATCGGCAATATAATCGGTGATATTGATTGCAACATAATTTAACATGATTGTTGTAATCACCTCATGTGCGCCGGTATAGGCTTTGAGCGCACCCGGAATTGCGGCGAATAAAGCCCCGGCTGTTGCTCCAATGAGCAAAGATAAGGTTGCGTGAAGAAATGGCGGCAACCCCGTAATCATAAATCCTGCCGCCGCCGAAGCCAACGCGCCGAAGAGCAATTGTCCCTGCGCGCCGATGTTGAACAAGCCCGCTTTAAAAGCAAAAGCTACTGCCAGCCCGCTAAAAATGAGTGGCGTAGCTTTAGCAAGAGTGCGACCAAAGGCTTTCATGCTTCCGAAAGAGCCTTCTATGAGCGCAGAATATGCCTTGATTGGATTTGCGCCTGAAACAGCAAGAAGGATTGCTCCGATGATGAGGGCTAATAGTACCGCCGCCAAAGGAACAGAAATTACTTGCCAGAATGCGCTCAACCGTTCTTTTGAGAAGGGGTTACTCTCTGTAGATTTTTGTTGATCATCCATATAAATTTGCCTTTTTTATGGTGAAATAAATGAACTCGAATTCTACCTTGCAATGGGAGGGGCGTAAAGTAAAATGTGAAGAGTAGAGCAAGATAAATCGTGTATTATGAGATGGACATCTCGCTACGCGCGCGTTTTGGGCTTGAGTGCTCTTCCTCAAACATTTTTCATGTGGACAGACTTTATCGGCGTATTATTCAACCGAATTACGTAAAACACCCAAACCCTCAATATCGACCTCAACCACATCCCCCTCTTTCAACGCGCCGACTCCCGAAGGGGTGCCGGTGAAAATTAAATCGCCGGGTTCTAGGGTCATTACCGAGGAGATGAAGGCGATGACAGTACCAACGCTAAACTCCATATCTCGCGTGGATGCCATTTGGCGCATCTGCCCATTAACTCGGCAGGTGATTACCGCGTCTGATGGGTCAAATCCTGTGTCTATCCAGGGTCCAAAAGGTGCAAAGGTGTCGAAGCCTTTGCCACGCGTCCATAAACGGTCAGCACGTTGCAGGTCACGCGCGGTGACGTCATTTCCAATGGTGTAACCAAGGATATGGTCTTTTGCTTCCTCGGCGATGATATTGCGTCCCCGTTTACCGATCACAACAACAAGTTCCGCTTCATGTTCTACTTGTTGCGATTGGTGTGGCAAAATAATGGCATCGTTGGGATTATTAATTGCGGACGGCGGTTTGAAGAATATCAGTGGTAATTCAGGGACTTCGGCGTTATGTTCTTTGGCGTGGGCGGCGTAATTGCGTCCCACACAAATAATTTTGCTGGGTTGGGATGGGGCGAGTAATTTGACTTCATCAAGCGGGGTAGTTGCGTCTAGGCGGCGAAATTCGCCAAAAAGGTCGCCTTCGATGTCGCCAATTTTGTCCTCAAGTATCCAGCCGTAACGCGGGGATTTATCTTCTGTTTGATAGCGTACAAAACGCATGGGGTTTCCTCCAAAGTGAATAAATTAGTGCCTGTAGTTTAACACAAAGTCGTGTATAATATGCGGCGTCCCCTTGGGGCGCTTAGCTCAGTTGGTTAGAGCACCTCGTTTACACCGAGGGGGTCGGGGGTTCGAGTCCCTCAGCGCCCACAAAAAAGCCAGTCTTTCGACTGGCTTTTTTTATTTGTGTTATCTATGAATTTCTTTACGCCAATACCGCCCCTTCCATTTGCAATAGCCACTTCTTGATTTTCAAGCCTCCCCCATAACCGCGTAATTTCCCGTCCGCGCCCAAAACGCGATGACATGGAATCACCAAAGGCATCGGGTTGGTCGCTTCTGCGCGCCCCACTGCTCGTGCCGCGCGTGGATGCCCGATTTGTGTGGCGAGTTCGCCATAGGTACTGGTTTGCCCGTAGGGGATTGCAAAAGTTGCCAAGAGAGCCTCACGTTGAAAAGGGCGCATTTGCGACCAATCAATTGAAATTTCAAAGCGGCTACGTTTTCCCGCCAGATATTCGCGCAGTTGACTAGCTATATCTGCCAAATGGTGCGGATTTTCCTCAACAGAAAATTTCAAGCGGCGTGTCAAATAATCTAATAATTCAGATCGTTTTGAATCCCATTCGATCGCGACCAGACCCCGCTCTGAACGGGCGATCCAGATTTCGCCAATGGGAGTATCTGGCACACTGCTGAAATAAATTGTAGAAGCGGTCGAACCAGTCATAAGAACCTCCGAAGGTTTCCCCTCTATTGTAGCTCTTTGTACTCCAAAATCAAGCCTCTCCTCCTTTGTTTCTCTCCATAACAAAGCTAAAAAAACACTTTTACCTTACACTTTCGATAACTATGGGGCACCCGTAGGGTAATCGTAGGGTAAGCGTCAAGCAGACATGATTCCATCGTGTTAATATAGGGTCAGTAAGAAGTGATTTCTCTTCTCCTCCTTTCAAAAGAGAGCCAAGGTCGGCGTCCTTGGCTCTCTCGATTCTAATAGACCTTGCGAAAGTTTTTGACTTTCACAAGGTTTTTTTGCAGGGTATAATATCAAAAAAATAAAGCAAATTACTCTAGCTACTTTGGTTAGACCGTCTGATAAACCTCACGCGAAGCATGCCCTTTGGGTATTGCGTGAGCTAAAAAACGCAAATCACAAAACTGTCAGATGGCTAGAAATTACTCATTGAAAAGGATTATTATGAGCATACAAATTACTATTATCGGCTTGGGGCAAATCGGCGCATCAATCGGATTAGCCTTAGCAGAACATAAAGGTCTCTTCCTCGTTGGGCACGATAAAAATATGACCTCCGCAAAAAAAGCTCAAAAAATGGGCGCAGTCGATAAAATTCATCGCAATCTCCCCAACTCTGTGCAAGATGCGGATATCATCATCTTGAGTTTACCTTTTAGTGAAATTCGAGAGACGATTGAATATATTAAAGAAGGTTTGAAAGAAGATGCGGTGATTTTGGATACAGCACCGAGCAAGACAGCCACCAATCAGTGGATGCAAGAACTCCTCCCTGCGGGACGCGCGTATATTGGGCTTGCTCCCGTTATAAATCCTTTTTATCTGGACGAAAAAGAAACGGGCGTTGACGCGGCTCGAGCGGATCTCTTTAACAAGGGCATCACCATGATCGCGGCACCTGCATCCGCTCCGGGAGCCGCGATCCAACTTGCGGCGGATTTGGTGCAATTATATGGCTCAAATCCGCTCTTTGCCGACATCGCCGAAGTGGATGGGGTGATGGCATCTGCTTATATTCTTCCACAATTGGTGGCTGTGGCATTGCTCAACGCAACGGTAGATGTACCGGGCTGGGGGGAAGCGCGCAAATTTGCGGGTCGGGCTTATGCCGATACAACGGTAGCAAGCCCAACAAAAGAGGGTACTGCTTCCCTATCCAGTGCGGCATTGCTCAACGGGCAGAACGTCACTCGCATTTTGGATGGGATGATTGCATCCCTTCAAGACATCCAAGAAAATATCGCTAATGGTGATGAAGACGCGTTGAATGAGCTATTATCCCGCGCCGAAGAAGGGCGTGAAAATTGGATTATTGAACGCAAATCTGCGGAGTGGCTCTTGCGTGGCGAAAAAGCGGATAATGTGAAATTAGGCGGAATCGCCGAGCGTTTCTTTGGTTTCAAGGAAAGAAAATAGTGCCTTTTTTCTGCTATATGGTCGAGTGCGCGGACGGTACTTTTTATACCGGCTGGTCAACAGACCCTGAACGCCGCACAAAAACTCATAACACAGGGCGGGGGGCAAAATATACCCGTATGCGCCGTCCGGTGAAGCTAATTTACACCGAAGAGTTGCCCGATAGAAGTAGCGCGATGAAAAGAGAATTGGAGATTAAAAAATATACCCGAAAGAGAAAAAAGAAGCTGGCTGGGATATAAAAAGCACCTTGTGTTTAGTAAACACAAGGTGCTTTTTATATTTACGATAATATCAGTGAAGTTCTACTCGGTAAACAGCGGAATATGCCCTAGCGAAATAACATTTTCCCAATCTGCAAGATTTCCTTCGGTTAAGATAGCTGTCTCTGCAACTACCTCGGCGTTAGCTTTTTCCATGAGATCGTGCATTCCCTTTAGCGTGGAACCGGTGCTAATGACATCATCAATAAGGACAACTTTTTTATTTTTGATTAAATCGGCATCTTTTTCATCTAAAATAAGCGTTTGGGGTTCGCCGGTGGTAATAGAGAGCGTTTTCGCAATCGTTGCGTTGCCCATATAGAGCTTATAATTTTTTCGTAAAACAGCATAAGGTTTTCCCGTTACCACAGAAAGTGCATAAGCAATGGGAATAGATTTTGCCTCGGGGGTGATGAGAACATCGTAATTCAGTGTTTCGAGTTTTTTCGAGAGGGCTTTGGCGGAGGCTTCAACGAGTTCTGTATCGCCGAGGATATTAAGTACGGCAATTTTTAGCCCCGGTTTGATTTCAAAAAGGGGAAGCTCTCGTTTTAGTCCTGCAATTTCTATGGGATGGCTTTCTTTAGGCGACATACTTTCCTCCAAAGGGTTATTTTAACGTGGGTAGTTTATCATATTTTTGGATAACATAAGTAATAAGATCCGATTGACTGACAAAACTCAAAAACACTTTTTAAACACGAAGCCCACCAAGAAACGATAAAAAAACTAAAAAATAAGACGAGAATAGGCAAATATAATAGATTTTCACGTTTTCTTAAGCGTTTTTATGTTTTTTCTTAGAGAATCTTAGAGACCTTCGTGGTAAAAAGTCAGTCCATGGGCGGGAGTTACTAAAATATCACTTCCCTCTGTATGCGTTTTGTATACGACCCTCTGCTAGAATTCATTGTATCAGATAACTTATAGGGCGTGGTTGGGTCGGGGGAGGGTCGCCATGCAAAAGACAAGACCAAGAATCGGCAGTCGTGCGGGGAGAAAAACCCACTGCCGATTTTTGATTCCAAAGCGAGTATAATCAGCACAATCTAAAACGGAGATGAAGATGTCTTTACTAAATTTACCCTTCTTGCTCGAAACCCGCCGTAACCATGCCCTTGAACACGCCACGCTGAAAATCCTTTCGCCTAAATACCCCGCTCGCCCGCTGGGTGGACATTCCAACCCAACCGGATTCATGATTATCGGCGATATTCATACAGATGATCTCCGCGCCGCGGCAAAGGAGGCACTTGAACGTTTGCGCGCCGGTGAACGCGATCTCGCCATTCATCCCGGTTGCGGAACCAACTACGCGACCTCAGGCTTGCTGGCTGGTTCGTTAGCTTGGTTCGGGATGAAGGGCAACGCCTCGTGGCAAAAAAAGGCTTGGCGCATCCCTTTTATTTTGCCTTTGGTTGTACTCGTTTGGCAATTAAGCAAACCTTTGGGTCCAAAACTGCAAGATGGCATCACCACCGAAGCCGACTTAGGCGATATGGAAATCATTTCCATTAAAGAAATTCGCCCCTCATTGCATCGAGTGATAACAGCATAAAAACTTTGCGTCTTAACGGCTTTGCGTGAGCTTTATAAGGCTGTTTAACCAAAGTGTCAGGTGGCTAGCAAAAAAACAACTATGAGCATTCTTCAAAGCAACCTGATTTGAGAGAAATCTCTCATAAAACGCATGGCATAACCCGAACTCTTTAAGAATAATTTTGCATAAACTATGACAACAAATCCCCTTCGCATTCTATTTATATACGGCGATGATGAATTCGCCATAGCGCGCCGCCTTAAAAAAGTTCAGCAACGCGTAGACAAAGAGGGCATGAATACCACACATCTTGACGCGCATAGTGTACGAAAAGAAGAGCTAAACAGAGCAATCAACACAATGCCCTTCCTCGCCGAACGCAGATTAGTTTTTTTAGAAAAACCCTCTCCGCAGTATAGAGGCAAAAACCAACGTGTAGACTTCATCAAATTTTTAGAAAGCATTCCAAAAAGCACCGTTTTAGTGCTTCATGAAGAAATGGATGGAAAAAAAGCCGGGAAAAACTGGCTTGTAAAATGGGCGCAAAGAACAAAAGAAATCGCGCGCGTCGAAGCCTATATGCTCCCCAAAGCATGGGAAACCGGCAGTTGGACTGCCCGTATTCAACAAGAAGCCAAATCGCAGGGTGGTGAAATGGATAGTCATGCCGCAACACGTTTAGCAGAAATGACAGGAGCCAACACCCGCCAAGCCGCACAAGAAATAACTAAATTGCTCACCTACGTCAACTTTGCACGCCCCATTTCTCTCGCAGATGTAGAGCTAGTGAGCATTTCCACCGCACAAGGCGATATTTTCGAGTTGGTCGATGCGCTAGGAAACGGAAAAGGAAAAGAAGCCCAAGCCATGCTTCACCAGCTTCTTGATGAGCAAGACCCCTTCTCTATTTTTGGCATGGTTGTGCGCCAATTTAGGCTTTTGCTCCTCACCCGTGAAGTGCTAAACCAGCGCGGCAACGTGCAAGTAGAATTAAAGCAACATCCTTTTGTGGCGAAGAAACTGGCATCGCAAGCACGCCACTTCTCTATATCTACCCTTGAATCCATTTATAAGCGTTTGCTGATTATTGACGAAGAAGCCAAAACGGGCAAAGCCACCCTAGATTTATCTTTAGATATGTTGGTTGTAGAATTAGCGGGGGGATAAAGTGCCTGCTCGCGTGACCTTATCTTGCATGCCGCCGACAAATATCCGTTTGGTGTAGACAGCCTCGCGATTTTCAGAATACGCATATGCTTAACTTCAGCACCCAAACCTGGTTGACTGATAAATCTTAAAAACCTCACCACAGAGCAACTGTGTTAGCTGTCAAGCGGATTGGGC
>CAZERH010000045.1:0-10185 GCA_964515535.1 uncultured Anaerolineaceae bacterium | reverse complement strand
TCTGAAATCCCTTGTAACTGTCTAGCAAAGCTATGCATCAAGCTGACAGGAAAGAGGCACACAAAAACATATGAAAATTTGTAGAAAAAGGTGGCGTTCATTATTGCTGTGATACAATCGTGTGAAAATAAATATAAAATTATGCCTAAACAAAGAGAACTCATCCTCCTGATAGAAAACGATCCTGATATTAGCGATATCATAGCGCGTCAAGCATTGCAACCCTTAAGATATCGCGTTAAAATCGTAACAGATGCAAATCAGGCGATTAAAGTCGCTATGGAAATTTCTCCTGATTTAGTAATTGCCGATTTGAATTCATCCGGTCTTAGTGGAAAAGATTTACTGATTGCTTTTAGTGCGCAGAATTTCAGTTTTCCTGTCATTGTTTTAGCGGCAAAAGAACAAGAACGAGAAGTAATGCAAACGCTACGACTTGGTGCGGCAGATTATCTGTTGTGGCCCGCTCGTGCCACCGAAGTGGTCACCGTTGTTGAAAATGGTCTCAAATTGACACGCGGTGCTAGAGATCGTCGCAAATTAGACAGACAACTCAAAGAAACAGATCAAGAACTAGCCCATAAGACACGCGAGCTAAAAACCATCCTCGCTATTGGCAAGGCTGTTGTTTCGATTAACGACCAGCGCATATTATTTGACAGAATCGTAGCCGGAGCTATGCACGTTTCATCAGCGGATATAGGCTGGCTCTTGTTGAGGGATGAAAAGAAAAAAAAATCTTACCTATTAACTGCTCAACGTAATTTGCCCTCTTCGTGGGCAAAAAAAATGAACAAACCGCTAGATGATGGGGTCAGTTCACTTGTTACTTTATCGGGCGAAACATTAACAATCAATGGAGATCCACTTAAACGCTTCAAACTTTCAGCCTTAGGAAAATCTGTCGCAGTAGTTCCGATTAAGGCTAGAGACGAAGTTATCGGGTTATTGGTTGTCGTACGAAAAAAGGATATGCCCATTATGCAAAATGAAGAGGCTCTGCTTGAAGCGGTCAGTGATTACGCCTCTATCTCTTTGGTCAATGCTCGCCTTTTCCGCGCCTTACAACAAAGTGCCAATGCTTCTCATTCAGGGGAAAAACGTCAAAATGCACTTTTGGAAGCTCTCCGTGGCACTCTTTATGAAGAACTTAGAACTGCCAGTTTTTCTATTAGCCTTTTATCTGAGGAAAAATTAGGACATTTAAATAAAGGACAAAGACAAGCACTCGAAACGGCACTAGCCGCGTTGGGACGTCTCCAAGAGACTGCCCAAAAAACAATCCCTATTAAGAAATGACAGAATTAATTCTCCTTGCTCTCAACGAATCCCCTACGCTATCATTACTTTCACGCGCTTTTCACGCGGTGGGATATAAAACTATTCTCGCTCATAATCGGGCAGGGGTTGAAAAGGTGATGCGAGAAAGTCCTCCGGCTCTTGTTGTACTGGGACCCGATTTAGCCAAAGAGAAAGGTATAAATTTAATTGAAAAACTTCTCGCAGAATATCCGACTTTGCCCATTGTTTTTCTCGCAGACAAAAAAACACCTAAACAGGCGAGTAAATTTTTGCGCGCAGGGATTAGTGCTTATCTCGAACCTCCTCTCAACACAGATGAAATCATTGACGCCGTGCAAAGTAGCCTTAAACGTGCAAGACGGATAGGTGATTGGGTGCGCAAAGAAATTAAAGGAACAACTTCTTCACTGGAAAAACGCGTCAGTGAGATGGAAGTTCTGCTGGCTATAGGCAGAGATGTTACCGGAACACTCGAACTTAACGGCGTATTGAAAAATGTCGTTAGTGCGGCTGTTAAACTGACCCATGCTGAAGAAGGGAGTCTTTTACTTTTAGATGAGGAGAGCAACGAACTCTATATGCGAGCCAGCCATAATTTTGAAAAGGGATTTGCTGAATCTTTTCGCTTGCCGGTCAACGATACATTAGCTGGGCAAGTAATAGCATCAGGCAAACCACTAGTGCTAAGCAAATCCTCTCTTGAAAAAATCAAAACAGCGTACCTAGTTCAATCTCTAATCTATGTTCCGCTTAAATTTGACGATAAAATTATTGGCGTCTTGGGGGTAGATAATCGTCAGCATCGTTTGCCCTTTACGGAGCGTGATGTTTTGCTCATTTCGCTTTTGGCAGATTACGCGGCAATTGCGATTGAGAATGCGCGGCTTTATCAGGCATCTGAGAATGAGCGTTTCAAATTTGAAGCCGTCCTCTCTAATATGGGAGATGCTCTGATGATTCTCGATCAGCAAGGTGTTGTTCAGCTTGTTAACGCAACGATGTGCAATGCTTTATCCGTTGATGACAAAGATCTCCTAAAGAAAACCATTCAAGAGGTCATACCTGAAAGTGATTTTTTGACAATACTACAGCCCGACACAGAAAAAAAGACCCAATATCACGAAATCAATATAGGCGACCGCATTTTTAGCACTCAATATACCAATATCCCCGATGTGGGTGCGGTAATCACCATGCAAGATATATCTTACCTCAAAGAATTGAACCACCTTAAAGATAATTTTGTTCACACCGTCTCGCATGATTTGCGCTCCCCTCTTACGGCTGTTTTAGGCTATGCTGAACTTCTTGAAAGAGTTGGGACAATTAATGACCAACAAAAAGAATTTATTCGCCGTATCCACACTAGCGTTCAAGATATCACCTCGCTTATTAATGATTTACTTGATCTTGGGAAAATTGAAGCCGGTTTTGATACACGTCGCGAACCTATCCAGCTAGATAATATCTTGCGCTATACAATTGATAATATAAAAATACTCTCGGAAAACAAAGACCAAACCCTCAATGTTGAAATCGCAACCAAATTACCTTTTGTACGCGGGAATCCTGTTCGTCTAAGACAAATGTTTGACAATCTGATTGGAAATGCAATCAAATATACCCCTGAAGGCAAGACCGTTTGCATAGAACTTAAACATGAGGATAAGCAGGTTATCTTTAAAGTTGCCGATCAAGGACAAGGAATCCCACAGGACGATCAACCTCATATTTTTGAAAAATTTTACCGAGCGAGCAATATCTCCTCCACCGCATCCGGAACGGGGCTGGGGCTTGCTATTGTCAAAACAATCGTAGAAAGCCATAACGGGCGGATTTGGGTCGAATCCAAAGTGGATGAAGGCTCAACCTTCTTTGTTGTTCTGCCCTCTTAGTTTTCATCCACCTCCCAGCGGAGGATGAATCCGTTCTTGCAGTGGGGGACAAGAATTTGTTATTTGTACTTTCTCTATACTAAAAACGAAAAAACATCCTAAAAGGAGAGTTTTAGATGCCAGACACCGATGTATTTATTATCTCAGCCGTTCGTAGCGCAATTGCTCTTGGAAAAGAAAGCGGCGCACTTCATCCTCTCGAGCCGATTGACCTCGCCGCAAAAATTATGGAAGAGGCGGTGCAACGTGCGGGCATAGATTCCAAACATCTTGATGATGTCATTTGGGGGATAGTCACGCCACTTGGCAATCAAGGCGCAAATTTGGCGCGTTTAGCCGCGTTAAATGCTGGCTTTCCCGTTCATGTGCCGGGGGTGAGCATTAATCGGATGTGTGGTTCGAGCCAGCAAGCTGTCCACTTTGCCTCGCAAGCCATTCTCGCGGGCGATGCCGACCTCATCTTGGCGGGCGGAACTGAGATGATGTCACACCAAAAGATGGGGGCGGATTATCCGGCTGAGTTTCCCAAATCCATTCCCCATAAATTGGTGCATCAGGGAATTAGCGCAGAAATGATGGCGGAAAAGTGGAATTTAACGCGGGAGGCGCAGGATGATTTTGCGTATCGCTCGCATATTAGGGCGGCTTCCGCTATGGACTCGGGATATTTTAACGAGCAAATTTTACCGTTAACCATTCCAAAATCGGAAAACGGGAAGAGGATAGAATACCTCTTTCACACAGATGAGGGAGTACGCCGCAGACCGAACCGAAAAAAAATGGGCGAACTCAAGACCATGTTTAAGGAATACGGCACTGTAACTGCTGGAAACGCCTCGCAAATAAGTGATGGCGCAGGTGCGCTAGTGCTTGCCTCAGCCGATGCGGTGGGACGCTATAATTTGATGCCTATGGCGCGTGTGCTAACCCGCGCGGTAGTTGGCACAGACCCGACTTTAATGCTCGACGGTCCCATTGCCGCGACGAAAAAAGTTTTGGCAATGACCAATGGCTTGACCCTCGATGATATGGATTTAATTGAAATCAACGAGGCTTTTGCAAGTGTCGTTTTGGCGTGGGCGAAAGAATTTAACCCCGATATGGAAAAAGTTAACCCCAACGGCGGTGCGATTGCGCACGGGCATCCGCTTGGCGCAACGGGTGCAATTTTGATGACCAAGTTGGTGCATGAGATGCAACGCCGTAAAGCCCGCTTTGGTTTGCAAACCATGTGCATTGGGTATGGCATGGCAACGGCGACTATACTGGAACTCGTTTAAAAGAAACAAAGCCTTTAACTTTTAACTCTTAAAATTAAAAACTGACAACCGTGAAAACAGTTTTCATTGCTCTCGGAACCAATCTAGGCGATCGCCGTGCTAACCTGCGCGCGGTGCTTGCTTCTTTTTCTCCGACATTGGACGTTATTCAGGAATCAACCGTCTACGAAACACCACCTTGGGGATATATAGAGCAACCTGCTTTTTTAAATATGGTCGTTCAGGCAAAAACAACCTTGAAACCGCTGACTTTGCTTGCTTACCTCAAAGAAAAAGAAAAAGAATTAGGGCGCGTCGAAAATTTCAGAAATGGTCCCCGCCTCATTGACCTCGATATTCTTTTTTATGAAAATCTTATTCTCAAGGATAAAAATTTAACCATTCCGCATCCAAGATTGCACGAGCGCGCTTTTGTGCTTGTGCCGCTAGCAGAGATTGCACCTGAGCTTGAACACCCGCTTTTGGGGAAAAAGATAAAGATACTTTTGTCGGATGTAGATATAAGCGAAATTAGCCCGTTTTCGGTATAATCAAGAGGCAATATACATCATGCTTCACTTTTCATTTCATATTCTCAAAGGAGATTTTCATGTCTGAATCAAAACCCCTCAATTGGACACACGAACCCGGTATCGGCTACCACGTTATTCGCCGCAACGATGGCGGTATGCACTATGTTTTCACCGATTTGTCCGAAAAAACCGTTGCGCATTGGAAGAATTTTGCAGAAGACCATCTGCTGGATGCCGATCGTCGCACGCGCAACCTCTACGATTTGCGTCAGGTGACAGAAATGCCCGATGATGCCATCCGCTCGGCAATACGCCTAAATAGCGACCCCTCCGCGCGCAGCGTTCGCGTAGCCGTGGTCGTTGCCAACGATGTCATTGCAGAGGCCATTCGCAAAGTCGCCGCGCTCGCAGATACAAACTTTGCCGCCGCCATTCAAATTTTTACCGATGTAGAAAAAGCAGAAGAATGGCTCGCAAAATCTTTTGAACAATTTGTTTAAGCCGTAAAATCTATTTTGTATTGCGTAAAGATTTACGCAATACAAAATATTTCCCCCATGAAACCTCTAAAAATAGCAAATAAAACCTTCCGTTGGGGAGCCAAAACCTATATTATGGGCATTCTCAATGCCACGCCCGATAGTTTTTCGGGCGATGGCTTATACGCGCAAAACGCGCAAAATGCCCTCGCACAGGCAAAAACTTTTGTAGATTACGGCGTAGATATTTTAGATGTGGGTGGCGAATCTACCCGCCCTGGCTCTAAGTCGGTGGATGCCGATGAGGAACTGCGCCGCGTCATCCCCATCATCCGTGCAATTGCCGAACATTTGCCGCAAACCCTCATATCTATAGATACCTACAAAGCTAAGGTGGCAGAAAAAGCCCTTAACGCGGGGGCGCATATTGTCAACGATGTGTGGGCGTTGCGAGCGGACCCCGAACTAGCCTCCGTTATATCGACTTTTGCTTGTCCCGTAATTTTGATGCACAACCGTAGCAATCCCGCCAGCGTGGAGGTACGCGAAAAGCTAGGAAACGCGTATCTGGGCGCAGAATATATTAACCTGCTCGAAGAAGTAAAAGCCGAACTTCTGGAATCCGTTGAGATCGCCACGCAAGCCGGGATTGCGCGCGAGGCGATTATTCTCGATCCGGGAATTGGGTTCGGGAAAACAGTCGCTCAGAATCTTGAGCTAAACAACCGCTTAGATGAAATCCGAAAATTGGGTTTTCCTGTTTTGCTGGGACCCTCGCGAAAATCGTTCATCGGCTATACCCTCGATTTGCCCGCGGATGAACGCGTGGAAGGCACATCGGCATCAGTAGCTATCGGCATTGCGCGCGGGGCGGATATTATCCGCGTGCATGATGTTAACGAAATGGTGAGAGTGGCAAAAATGACGGACGCAATAGTGAGACAATGAGCAAAGAAAGAGTACGTAATTTAATGTACAGCGGGATAACCGCGTTGAAGGCGGGCGAATTAGGTTCTGCGCGCAATTATCTTGAGCGCGCCTTATACTCAGCCAGAGACCATGATTTATGCGCGGATTTGTGGTTTTATATGAGTGAAGCTGAAAGCGATGAGGCGAAGAAACGCAATGCTTTAGAGGAGGCTTTAGCCTACCGCACAACGCACGCTCGCGCTCGCCGCTCTTTGGCAATTTTGAACGGCACGCTCAAAATTGATGAGATCGTAGATGCCAATAAAATTGCGCCTCCTTCTGCCAACGATAGAGAAACGCACGCTGACCGTTTTGTATGCTCGAGTTGCGGTGGCAGGATGAGTTTTTCACCGGACGGACAAACTTTGGTTTGTGATTTTTGCGCAACGAAAGATGCGGGAGAAAATGATGGCGAAAAAACGCAAGAACAAGATTTTTTCTCGGCAATGGCGACTTTGCGCGGTCACAGCAAGCCCGTAGCCAAAAAGATTTTTCATTGCGAGGGCTGTGGCGCAGAATTTTTGCTGGAGGCTGATGATATTTCAGAGACTTGCGCCTATTGTGCCTCGCCCCATGTTATCAATCATGGAAAAACACGAGATTTGCTTGACCCCGATGCTATTATTCCCCACACATTCGATCAACGCCGTGCCACACAATTTTTGGTTGAATGGGTGTTAGAAAATAATTTCACCCCTCATGGAAAAGTTTTACCCCCGCGTGGTTTATATATCCCCGTTTGGACTTTTGATGTAGGCGGTGCTATCAGCTATAGCGGTGAGCATCAGGCGGAAGAACAACAACAAGATGGTTTCGGGTTCAAAACGAAAAGAGTTTATGTGACCGAACGCGGCGATATTACAATTTTTGTAGATGATTTAATCGTCCCCGCCGCAAAAAAATACGAACGTTTTTTGCATAGCGTAATTGAAAATTATGATTTAGCTAAAACAAAACCTTATAAGCCGCGCTATCTCTCAAATTGGTCAGCGGAGACCTATGAAATCGAATTGAGCAAAGCCGCGCTAGAAGCGCGTAGCCGCGCCTATAAAAGCGAAAAGAAAAAACTTAAGCGAAATCTTTATAATTTGAGAAATATTCACTCATCATCGGCAAATATGGCAATCACTTCATATAAATTGCTCCTCTTACCGGTTTGGATAACCTCCTATCCTTACGGAGATGACGATTATTTGGTGCTTATCAACGGTCAAAATGGCGCGGTAACAGGAGAATTGCCCGAAACGCTACAACCTAAAAAGAAAGGTTGGCTGAAAAGTATTTTTTAGGCGCGGCAAATAAAACGGAGCAAACGAAATCTGTCAGGTGGCTGTTAAAAATTATGGCTAAGAAAGAAACCTCTGCGAAAGAAAAAGAAGAAGCCAACCGGCAAAACTTTTGGCAACAAATCTCGGTCAATCGCCGCCTAGATTTTGTTGGCACAATGCTGGTAGTTTTGGGGATATTCACGTTCCTTAGCCTCGCATCCATCACAAGAAGCACCGCCATTAACACCTGGGTCGTTTTTCTCACCCGTACTTTTGGCTGGGGAAAATGGGGCTTCCCCCTCGGGCTTATCATTATTGGCGTTTGGCTGGTCGCTCGCAACCAAGAGAGCATCCCCCACATTTCAATTGAGCGTATAACAGGAATTTTCCTCCTCTTCCTTTGGCTTTTAGCCATTTTGCAAATTTTTACAGAAGACCCTATATATAGTGTCAGATTTTCAGACGGGCGAATCGGCGGCGGTTATCTGGGATCCCTCTTTATGCGCATTTTTACCAATAATTTTGGAGGACTAGGCGCAACAATCGTGTTTTTAGCTTGGTTGCTGGTTGCTCTAACAATGGTACTAGATACGAGCATCCGAGAATTCTTCAGCAGAATCAGCCCCCCTTTTCTAATGGTATATGAAATTTGGCGAGAACGCATAGATGAAATACGCGCTGCCAGAATCCCTGAAAAAGAAATGCCCCCCGTGCAAATGAATGGCTACACCAAAAGCAATGAAGAAGCAAACGCCGAATCGAGTCCGCGAGTACAAATAGGCACTTCGGCAAAAGAAAAAATCGAATGGTTATTGCCCCCCATTTCCGAAATACTAGATGCCGGTTTTGCCCCCACAATCAACGAAGAATACGTTGAACAGCGCGCCCACCTAATCGAAGAGACTTTAGAATCATTCGGCGCACCCGTAGAGGTGGTAGAAATCAACCGCGGACCTACCATTACACAGTTTGGGGTAGAGCCGGGCTTCATCCAATCGCGCAAAGGAAAAACGCGTGTTCGTGTTAATAAAATCACATCATTATCAGATGACTTAGCCTTAGCCTTAGCCGCTTCGCGTATTCGTATTCAAGCACCTGTTCCCGGAAAAGGCTATATAGGCATAGAAGTCCCCAACGAAGAAATGACATTGGTAGCTTTACGCGATATTCTCGAAAGCTCCCTCTTTAAAGAAAAGAAAATCTCACTCGGATTTGCACTCGGTCGAGATGTCGCCGGACATCCCAAAATAGCCGATTTAACCACTATGCCACATCTGCTCATCGCCGGCACAACCGGATCGGGAAAATCCGTTTGTATCAATGCCATTTTAACCTCCATGCTCCTCTACAACACTCCCGATGATTTACGGCTGGTATTGGTAGACCCTAAACGCGTCGAGTTGACCGGTTATAACGGCGTTCCCCATCTCCTTTCGCCCGTAGTCGTTGAGATAGAGCGCGTTGTTGGTGCGCTTCAATGGATGACCCGCGAGATGGACAAACGCTATCATCTGTTTTCACAAACCGGCACGCGCAGTATCGCTGAATATAATCATCATATCGAAGCGCAGGGTGGCAAAAAACTCCCCTTCCTTGTCATCGTAATAGACGAATTAGCTGATTTGATGATGATTGCCCCCGATGAAACAGAAAAAACAATTACGCGGCTGGCGCAACTCGCCCGCGCCACCGGCATTCACATGATTTTGGCTACTCAACGCCCTAGCACGGATGTCGTAACGGGACTAATCAAAGCCAATTTTCCGGCGCGCATCGCTTTTGCGGTCGCCTCCGGCATAGATAGCCGTGTTATTCTCGACCAAACCGGCGCAGAACGATTACTTGGGAGCGGCGATATGCTTTATCAGGCTCCGGACGCTCCCTCCGCAACTCGCCTACAAGGCGTTTTTATTTCAGATTCTGAAACCGATAGATTGGTCGAGTTTTGGAGAACGCAAGCGGGCTATCTTCCCGATAAGCAAAACAGTTCGCCTGCACCGATAGAAGGTCTGCCCAATGGAGTTCCGCTTCATCAAGTAGAAATGTTTGAAGATGAGATGGCAGAAAAAATTGACCCCCTCTATGATGAAGCGGTCGATCTTATTCGCCGACAAGGGCGCGCATCTGTATCTATGCTTCAGCGCAAACTTCGCATTGGTTATACGCGCGCCTCGCGTCTCATAGATGAAATGGAGCATCTGGGCACCATATCTGAACCGCGAGGGGGAACGGGGGTACGCGATGTGCTGGATTACGGGAAAGCAGGTCCACCGGCAGAGGGGTAGGGTCTCGGTACTCAAGCCCAAAACGCGCGCGTTGCGGGGAAAAATCGATCTTTGGCTCGTGTTTATGAAGCATCCTTCTAAAAATATGAAACGCCGATTGCTTTTACTCCTCCTCATCCTCACCGCCTGCGCCCCCACGCCAACCCAAAACATAGAGCCTGCTCCGCTTGCATCCCCAATCCCGCCTGCCACAGG
>CAZERH010000044.1:0-10392 GCA_964515535.1 uncultured Anaerolineaceae bacterium | reverse complement strand
CTCTCCGTGCAATCCGTGTTCAAAAAAACTAAGCGATACTTTTACCATTATCCCCATTCCCAATAATTTTATCCACCTTCCCATCTAGCAAGTGGATTGTCCTCTGGGTATGAGAAGCAATTTTTGTGGAATGAGTCACCATCACAATCGTTGCGCCTTTTTCATGTAAATCGTGGAGCAATTGCATAATCTCCGCGCCCGATTTGCTGTCTAAATTGCCGGTCGGCTCGTCTGCCATAATCAGCACGGGGTCGTTGACCAAGGCGCGGGCGATGGCTACACGCTGTTGCTGTCCACCCGAAAGCTCTTGAGGCTGATGGTGCATCCGATCTGCCAATCCCACCATATCCAGCACTTTCGATGCCACAGCGATCCGTTCGGACGCACTACGTTCGGTCACACGGTCGTATTGCAGAGGCAAAATCACATTATCTAATGCCGTTGTGCGTGAAAGCAAGTTGTACGATTGAAAAATATAGCCGATTTTTTTATTCCGTATTCCAGCTAACTCAACTTTATCCAAACTGCTCACATCTTCGCCGTCTAAAAAATACGCTCCGGCGGTCGGACGAGAAAGGCATCCCAAGATATTCATTAAAGTAGATTTTCCGGAACCTGAGGGTCCCATAATCGCTACGAACTCGCCCTCGTGAACACGAATGCTCACGCCGTCCAGCGCGGCAACCCGCGCGTCACCGGTGCCGTAAATTTGGGTCAGGTCTTTGGTTTCGATGATGGCGCGCATTATTCTGTCTCCGCGATGCCGGTCGTCACCACATCTCCCACTTCCAAACCAGAGAGAATTTCAGCATAAAATAAATCTTGCAGACCGACTTCGACCGCACGCAATTTCGGGACATCGTTTTCCATCACAAAAACGGTATATTGACCGGGATCTGCTTCACGCAACGCTTCGACCGGAACAAGGATTGCCTCCTCGGCTCGTCCGCCTATCACCTCCACCGCCGCGGCAGACCCGATTGGAGGCTTGCTTCCGTTTAAATCGGCATCGTTCAGGCGGACAAGTCCGCGCACTAAAGAAGAACCCTGTGAGGTATAGAGAGCGGGGTCAACTTGTACGACTTCGCCACTAAAAGTTTTTTCAGAATAAATATCAAAGATTACTTCAACGGGATACCCAACATCAATCATGCCCCAATCCGTTTCATCGAGGAAAATTTCAAGATAAAATTCGCTGGTATCGGCAATGGTGATGATGGGCGATGTGCCAACCGTATCGCCAATTTGAGCATTTATGCTCATCACTGTCCCTGAAATGGGGGCATAAAGACAAGTTTTATTGAGATTATCTTGAGCTAATACCAAATCGAGGCGCGCTTGCTCTAATTTGGTCAACATACTGCCCGTTGCCCCTTCTGGGATTTCTTCACCTTGTATCACCGCGAGATAATCTACAGCTTCCGCCAATTCGGCTTGAGCCAACGCGTACTCAGCGCGTGCTTCGATGATATTTGCCTCAGACGGTGCGGCGATATAAGCAGGCTCGGTGCGCGTTGCTTCGATTGTAAAGGTTTCAGGAATATAAGTTTCAACATATTCATAATTGGCACTGCGCAAACTTTTTTGAGCATATTCCAAATCTTTTTCAAGTTCGGCTATTTTCTCGGCTGTTTCGTTTTGAGCATTTAAAAGCGCATTTTGAAGTTCTGCCACCGTATTTTCCCAGCGAAAAACGGTGGGACTAATTTGATAAGCCAGCGTATCACGCGCGTCTACGACTTCTTGTTCTGCCACGGCTACATTTTTTTCAGCAACCGCAACCGCAGAGGAGGAGGTTAACTCTCGCAAGGTGCGTTCTGCTTGCTGGAGTTTAATTTGCTCCGCTGTGTTGTCCACTTCGGCGAGAAGTTGACCGGCTTCCACCACGTCTCCAACCGCTACGGAGAGGGTGAGCAACTGTCCACTTGCACCGAAGCCAAAAGATGCCTCCGCGGCGGGTGTCAGGGTTCCTGTTCCGCTGGCGTATAGCGTTAAATCTCCTTGTCGAATTTTTGCGGTCTGCATAGTAGGTTCATCTGCGAGATCTTCATCTGTTATTAAATTTTGAGAGGCGTAATATCCTCCTACGGCAAGAAGCCCGAAAAGGATAAATAAAACCCATCGTGCCTTTTTGTTTGCAAAGAGCTTTGAGAACATGTTTTTTCCTTTTTGTACAAAATTGGTTATCGAAAATGAGTATAGTGAGATTGTGTAAAGGCATTTTCAAGGAATTATGAAGGTTGTGTAAAGAAAAACACCCCATCGCTGGGGTGTCCGAATAAATAGCTGATGTTACACAAAAGCCGCATCTTTTAGCAGAAAGCTCAACGCCTAATCACATGACAGCTTGAGAATTCTGTGCTTTTCCTTCACGCACAGCCGCAAAAACGCAAGTTTTTAAAGCTTTTCTTAGCGGCTTAGGAATGAAAATTTAATAATTTGCACAAATAATTCACCACAGAGTACACGGAGCGCACAGAGTTTGAGAGAAAAAATGCTTGCGTAACATGAGTAAATAATTGTGGAGGTTGTAACTATTAGTTTTCTTGGTGCTTGTGATAGCGGATTGTCATCATAAAACCAAGTGCTATCATTGCCTGCCCAATGCCCACACCGGTTGCTTGAAGAGGACCAAAAAACGGAACTTCGGGAAGAAGTTGCGTTCCCATCCCAAAAACATCTGCCATGCCTGTAAATATGCTCAAGACATATCCCGTTGCAACCAGACGCAGACCAATATCGGCGGCTATAGAGCGTTCGTCATCTCCCCATAAAGCAATTGAGCTAATAAATCCGCCGAGACAAATAATGCCTAATCCAACGAGAAAGACGCTGATTTGCACAAATCCCACCACGGGACTGCGGTCCATATTGAACCATTCCGGTTTTGCGCCTATAGCAAAGATTAAAAGTCCAAAAAGGGTGGTAAATAAGCCCCAGCGAATTGGGGCGGGATAACGAAGGGGATTTTCTGTTTTAGAAGTTGTCATAAATGGAAAGAAAGAGTTATTCTGATGGTAAATTTTTCTTAAGATAGTTTATTGAATTTTCACCAAAAATAGCGGCGATGTCGTGTTCAGTATACCCGCGTTCGACGAGAAGAGGGGATAGTTTTTGCAAATCCGCGATGGAATCTATGCCGCTCGGCACAGATTCTACCCCGAAGCCACCATCAAAATCGGTGCCAAAGCCGACGTGGTACGCATCACCTGCGAGTTGGCAGATATAGTCTATTTGCGCGGTGATATGCTCAAGTGTAATTTGCGCTCGTCCATCCGTTTTTTTCCAGCCACTTTGTAAAAATGCGTTAAAAAAAACAATGCCTATCACACCATCCCGTTCGATGATGCCACGAATGGCACGGTCTGAAAGATGCCGATTACTTTGAGTGTGGGGAAGAAGTGCCTTTGCATTGCTATGGCTGGCAATTAACGCGCCTTCGTAAATATCGAGGGCTTCGAGGGTTGCTTTTTCGTCCATATGGCTGAGATCGAGGGTAAAGTTGAGTTCAGCCATCGCGGAGAGAAGTTCTCTCCCTTCGTTGGTGAGCGGACCGGGTTCACCCGTGCCACCACAAAAACGCGTCCCCGCCCATGCGGGACCAATAATGCGAAGTCCCCTTTCCCACCATTCTTCGAGTTCATTGACAGAGCGGATTCCCTCGGCTCCTTCCATAAGCAAAACAAGACCGGTAGGGCGCGGATGCTTTTCTTCGGAAGCCTGCCATTTGGACAGATGCAAGTTCAAATCGGGGGCGTTACGGATTAGACTAAATTTATCGGGATGCTCTTCAACCAATCGCCGGTATAAATCAAGTTGGTCACGATAAAGTTTATGTGCTTCCTCTTTGTTTTTGTAAGCTAATTGATCCCACGCACCTATTTTCATCCGAATTGGCGGGGAAAAAAGAGTTGAAAAAATTAATCCAACCCCTCCCTGCCGATATTCGGGAAAACCGAGAAGCGTGTTGCCGTTTTGGTCTATCACGGGTAAGCCGCGCTCTAATTGACGCGTTTCTTGTACCGAACGCGTATAATTTCGGCCAAAAACTAAGGTATTCCAAGCCAAATCTTGATGCATATCTACAATAATTTTCATGGTCTTTAAAACTCCTGAATTTCTATATTAAAGGGGGAGTATAATGGATGTTTAGCAAACTTTAGTAACTTTTTTTCTGCACTTTCATCTAAAAAACAAAGGAGATTTATAATTATGACTAAAAAAAGACATAAACCATCAAAAAAGAATGATGCGAAGAAAAAGAAAGAGCAAATAATTTATATAGTGATTGCAGTTGTTCTCGTAATTTTTGCTTTTCTCGTTTTTGGGAGCAATAAACCGGCTGATACCCCTGCCCAAATTGATACCGCAACGGGTTACCAAAAATTCCAAGAAGGCGCATTTCTTCTTGATGTTCGTACACCTGAAGAATGGGTCGAATATCACGTAGATGGGGCAACCCTCATCCCATTAGACGAGTTGGAATCTCGAATCAGCGAAGTTCCTTCCGACCAAGATGTGGTTGTTATTTGCAACTCTGGCAACCGCAGTGTAGTTGGGCAAGATATTCTACTCTCTGCCGGATATTCTAACGTATATAGCATTAGCGGTGGCATACAAGGCTGGATGAAAGCCGGTTATCCCACCGTTAGCGGAGAATAATTCGTTCAAAAAGCGCAAATCACACAGATTTTGACAAAATCTGTGCGATTTGCGAAAACTTAGCTTAAAAGTATGTGGCTATTCTTGGGGGAGTTCAACCAAAAAAGTTGTCCCCTCCCCCAATTCACTTTCAACTTTAATTTCTCCATGATGAAGATGGATGATTTGCCGCGCAATCGCCAAGCCTAATCCGCTCCCGCCATCTTGTCTGGAACGGGATTTATCCGCACGGTAGAAGCGATCAAAAACAAAGGGGATGTCATCCGGCGGGATGCCTTGCCCCTCATCTTGAATGCGAATCCGGACTCCATTTGAGCTTGCTTCCGCCTGTAAACGGATACTTGCCCCCGCACTCGTATAGCGCAACGCGTTCCCCATCAAATTGCCAAAAACCTGATCTAATCTCCCCGCATCGGCGAGAATGGTTAAATTCGGATCGTCCACGCTCACCTTTACATCAATCCCAGCCTCCTCGGCTTGCGCGCTAAAGCTGGTTTTTACATCTTCCAGCAATTCGGCGATATTGACCGGAGCAAAATGGAGAGGTAATTGCCCCGCTTCGGCGAGGGAGATAGTTTGGAGGTCATCCACAAGGCGTGCAAGTAGGCTGGTTTCATCGAGCATCATTTCAATCTGTTCAGAATTTGCCTCATAAACACCGTCAAGAATACCTTCAAGGTTGCCGCGTAAAATATGAATAGGTGTGCGAAGTTCATGTGCAACATCAGCAGTCATATTTCTACGTTGCAGGTCGGCGAGGGCAAGTTTGTCCACCATCCGATTGAAAGATTCTGATAATTGACGAATTTCTCCGGGACCACGCTCCGGAACACGCACAGAAAGATCGCCTTCGGCGACCGCGTCCGCGGCGGTCATCACATCAGCGAGAGGGCTACCAAGTTTGCGAAAAGCACGCGTTCCAAAATAGGCAAGCAAGCCAACGATGAGGAAAGGTGCGCTACAAAAGAGAATCCCCAAGGGCGAATGATGTCGGTTGTCAGATGTAAACATACCGGTACGATACATCATGCCGACAAATCCGCCAACAGCGAGGAGGGGAATGCTAAGAAAAACGAAAAATCCGATAAATCGAAACCATAAAAAATGGCTTTTGTGATCGTGATTATGCCATTTTTTCCATTTTTCTTTTGGATTTTGGGTGTTGGGTGACATAGGTTATAAAGGGGAGTAAGGGCGACAAAAAAGGTAAGGGGGCAAAGGATAATTTTGCGAGCGTTTACCAACCACTAATTGCTAAAAATTGCTCACTGCACCCCAAATTTATACCCCACACCATAAACCGTGAGGATATAACGTGGCTCGGCAGGATTTTCTTCAATCTTTCGGCGCAAATTTTTGATATGCGCGTCTATGCTACGATCATAACCGAAATAAGCAACACCGTGCAGATTTTCGAGCAATTGGGCGCGAGAAAATATCTGGCCGGGGTGGCGCGTCATAGTTTCTAACAAATTAAACTCAATTCTCGTTAGGTGAATTTCTCTCCCAGCCAGATTTAGCGTGTGATTTTCGGTATTGAGTTCCATATCGCCAACGCGGATAATGCCCGATTGATAGATTTTTCCTTTTGCCCGCCGCAACAAAGCGCGAACGCGCGCCACCAACTCACGCGGCGAAAAAGGTTTGGTGATGTAATCGTCTGCACCCAACTCCAAGCCAATTAAACGATCTGTTTCTTCGGCACGCGCAGTGAGCATGATGATGGGAATATCCGATTCGCGGCGGAGTGCACGACAAACATCCAAACCGTCCATTTCGGGGAGCATCAGGTCAAGGACGAGTAAATCCGGTTTTTCGCCGCGCGCGGTGGCTAATCCGCTTTTCCCATCGTTGGCGATGAGAACGCGGTAATTATTTTTTTCAAGATAGTCACGCGCAAGACGGGCTACTTTGGGTTCATCTTCAATGATGAGAATTGTTTCAGTCATATTTATATTTTAACCATAATTTATTAAATACATTAAATCCAAGGTCTGGTCTTTGCTTTATATTGTAACCAATTTTCGCCAAACTTAGCCTCCAACATTTCTTCTTCCACCCGAATAAAATTGGAGGAAATAAGAAATATAAATACCACAACCACGCTAAAAAGTAGTAAATTGTTAAAGAGCAGAACAATGCCCGTAAGAATTAAACTCATTCCCAAATACATTGGATTGCGAGTAATTTTATAAATACCGTTGGTTACCAAAGTATTTGATTCTTCAAAGGGACGCACGGTAGTATCGGCTACCTTAAGTGCCTGATCAGCCAACAAATTAATCACAATACCTATCGTAAAAGGAAATAATCCCAACAAGCCCCACAAAGTTGGGAAAAGTTTTATCTCTGGGAGCAGGAACTTAAGTGCAATCATTGACAAAATAGATACAAAAAAATAATTCAACGGTGATACCTTTTTGTTCAAGTACTTGTTAGTCATTATTTCTAGCCTCTACACGACTTTCATTGCTACATCATTTTTGAATTTGAGAGAGGTAGGGCAGAGAAAATTTTATCTCTGCCCTATCCAAAACTGATTCGACTCTATTTATCAGCACTCTCGTTTACATCTTCATCCTCTTCCGGCATCTTGCCCCAATAGGGGTGGTTTCGCATCCAAGGCGCGCCTTCGCCTTCATAGCGCATTCGGTGCATCGCCCACGGGGGCATACAACCACGTCGCCACATCCCGCCAAAAACAAGACGGAGAATCCCGCCTACGACGAGCAAGAAGATAAAGCCACCAAAGAGCATTCTACCAAGCGAGAAATGACTATAACCGTAATAGCCGCGCATTCCGCGCATTCCACCGTAGGGCATCATTTCGGCGTAACCGCCATCTTCAAAATTGCCATACGCAAAGGGCATCTCTTCAAAAGACGTATCTGATGCCACGCCACGCATATAGCCTGTGCGATAAATCATTGAGCCACCGGCAACTAGAATTGCAATTAACACCAAGCCCAGAACAACTTTCCAAATATTTACTTTCATTAAATTCTCCTTTTCTGAATTGATAGAACAGTATTTTTTAAAACTTTCACTCAAACAGGCGAGCAGTGCGCTCTCTTCTCGCTCTAAAGCGAAAGCCCTGTTTTGTATTTTCAGTATCTCTTTATCTCATGAAGGAATTGTGAAGAGCTTGGGGAAAAGATGTGAAGTTTTTCAACGCGAAGGAAAACAGAAAAAGCTTTCTCCGTGCAATCCGTAAAATCCGTGTTCAAAAGGATTTCCTGATAAAATTCACCCATGACAAAATGGATAACACTTCCCACTCATAAAGTCCCTGCTTTTTTTGCCGAACTCAACTTAAACCCCATCGTTGAGCAGACTTTACTTCGGCGCGGCATTGACAACCTATCAGACGCGAAAGCCTTTCTTGACCCAAACGAATATATTCCCACCGATGGCTGGGAATTGCCCGATCTCCACGCGGCAGTTGACAGAATTGAGCAAGCCCTTCGCACGCGCGAAGCGATTTGCGTTTGGGGCGATTTCGATGTAGACGGGCAAACATCCACCGCACTTCTCGTCCAAACTTTGCGCGCACTTAATGCAAATATCCGGTGGCATATCCCCGTGCGGGCAACCGAATCGCATGGAATTAAAATCCCGTATTTAAAGGAAGTGATTGACAATGGGACAAAATTTATCATCACCTGCGACACTGGCATCAGCGAAATCGAAGCGATTGACTATGCGAATTCTCGCGGTGTAGATGTGGTCATCACCGACCATCACGATTTACCCGAAAAATTGCCAAATGCAGTCGCGGTAGTCAACGCAAAACGCCTCCCCGAAGAGCATCCCCTCGCCACTTTGCCCGGCGTAGGCGTGGCATATAAACTGGCTGAAAAATTGCTCCTTCGTAGTCAGGACTTTAGTCCTGAGCGTTTACTCGATTTAGTTGCCTTGGGCATCACCGCAGATGTCGCCGATTTATACGGAGATGCGCGCTACCTGCTCCAGCGCGGACTAATAGAACTGCGCCAAACCAAGCGCATCGGCTTGCAAACCCTCTACGAACTGGCAAAAATCAACCCACTCACCGTCAACGAAGGCGATATCGGATTCGGCATTGCGCCGCGCATGAATGCCATCGGGCGGCTCGGCGATGCAAATATCATGGTCGATTTTCTAACCACCGAAAACCCCGCACAAGCCCGCGTCATTGCCACCCAACTGGAGGGACTAAATACTCAGCGCAGATTGCTTACCTCGCAAATTTACGCGGCATCCGAAGCACAAATTGCTCAAAATCCCGCCCTTAAAGAGACAGCCGCTCTCATTTTGGCACAAAAAAACTGGGCGGCGGGCGTAATCGGCATCACAGCCAGCCGACTGGGCGAGCGGTACCACAAACCCGTCATTTTATTCTCAATCGGCGAAGATGGCGTGGCACGCGGCTCGGCGCGTTCGGTGGCGGGTATCCACATCACCAAAGCGATTGCCGCTCAAAAAGATATTTTGCTGGGATTTGGCGGTCATCCGATGGCGGCGGGGATGGCATTGCCTGCGGACAAACTTCCCGCGTTTCGTAGGCGGATAAGTAAGACAATTTTAGATACTTTAGGCGAGGCGGGACTCCCCGCCGAAACACGCCTGATTTCAGCTTGGTTGCCCTTAAAAAACTTAACCCTAAAATTGAGCGCAGAACTGACCAAACTTTCCCCCTTCGGACCCCGTAACCCAACCCTAATTCTCGCCTCGCGCAATTTGACGCTAAGTCATTTCGCCAAAATCGGCAAAAACAAAGAACATCTGCGGCTCACTGTCAAAGATAGCGAAGATAATGTGCAATCTATTTTATGGTGGAACGCGACCGAAGAAGATCTCCCATCCAAAGAGAGCAAATTCGACCTCGCCTTCAAAATGCGGACGGGAGAATATAAAGGAAATCCGCAATTAACTTTAGAGATGGTAGATTTTCGAGTTACGGAGGCAGTAGAAAAAGCAAAAAGTAGAAAGAAGATAGAAATTTGCAAGTTGCAAGAGGTAAGTAAGAAGTTTGCAAGTTTGCAAGAGGCAAGTGTGCAAGTTTTTGTGGAGGGAAAAGCGAAAACTACGGGGAAAAACCGCTACGAGTTGGAGGAAGCAGATGAATTAGTTGTTTATATCTCCCCACCGAGCGCAAAAGTTTGGCGGGACATTTTAGAGAAAGTTAAACCAAAAAAAATCTATCTAATTGGCATAAATCCGCCAAAAGTCACTACGCAAGAATTTCTCGCACATCTGGCGGGATTGGTGAAATACACCCTTGCTAAAAAAGAAGGGCAAACGCGCATCTCTGAATTAGCGGCTGTCACTGCCCAACGAGAATCCACAGTCCGCTTGGGGCTGGAGTGGCTACACGCGGGAGAGCAAGTTATCGTGGCAGTTGAGGAAGACGAAGTAAAATTATCCCCGCCACAAACGCCCCCGCAGACTACAAAAGTCTCGGAGACTTTTGTAGTCTCACAAAACGCAGGAAAATATGTACAAGCTGAGTTGTTTTTGGCTATTAAGAGTTTGCTGGCGGAAACAGTCGCGTTTAGAGAGTGGTTTCATAAAACAGAGCTAACCTTTTCCAATTTTTAGGAAGCATCCGGAAACAACTTCGTATATTTTGTCCACACCAAAACACCCGTTCTTTCGCAAGGAACGGGTGTTTATTTTTTAATCTTATTTTGGGCTAGAAAAGAGGGTGCATCGCACCAAAATGATAAGAATTTGTTCTTCGATGGGCAA
>CAZERH010000043.1:0-10645 GCA_964515535.1 uncultured Anaerolineaceae bacterium | reverse complement strand
GCGACTTTGCGTGAGCTTTGGTAGACATTTCTTCAAAAGTGTCATGTGGTTAGTAAAACAGACTATAATTCAAATACTCAAACTTTTAGCTCTAAACAGGAGAATAAAATGCGTAAAGAAGCAATCCTCATCACTGGCGCGGCGGGCGAAGTGGGGCAAGCCCTCGTAGAAAGAGTCGCCGAGCAGAACAACACCCACGTTATTAGCATGGACATCAAGCCCCTCCCCGCGGATCTAGACGCCAAAGTTCAGCACATCGTGGGCGACATTCTCGACAAATCCCTCTTCAACCGACTTGTCAGCGAATACAGTATTACCCATATCTACCACCTCGCCGCACTTCTCTCAACCAGTGCGGAATACCAGCCCATGCTCGCCCACGATGTTAACGTAGGCGGTACCATGCAACTTCTTCAACTCGCCGCCGAACAATCCGAGTGGAAACGCAACCCGGTCAAATTCATCTTTCCCAGTTCTGTTGCCGCCTTTGGGATGGGGTCGCTGGAGAATAAAGCGAAAAACCCCCGCCCGCAAGAATGGGAGTGGAATAACCCCATCACCATGTACGGATGCAATAAACTCTACGGCGAAACGCTTGGCATTTATTATAGCAATCACTATCAACAACTTGCCGAAAACGAACCAACCATGCTCGATTACCGTTGCGTCCGGTTTCCGGGGTTAATCTCTGCGTTCACCGTTCCCAGTGGCGGCACCAGCGATTACGGTCCGGAAATGCTCCACTCCGCCGCGCAAGACAAACCCTACGCGTGTTTCGTCCGCGAATCCTCCGCCATTTCGTTCATGGCAATGCCAGATGCCGTCACCTCCCTCATCCAAATCGCAGATGCCCCGCGTGAAAATCTCACCCGCCAAATTTATAATATCACCGCCTTTAGCCTCAGTGCAGAAGAATTTGCGAGCTACGTCAAAAAACATTTCCCCAACGCGCAAATCACCTACGCCCCCGATATAAATCGCCAACGCATTATTGATTCTTGGCCCATCGACATGAATGACGATGCCGCCCGCCGCGATTGGGGTTGGAATCCCTACTACGATGCCGAGCGCGCCTTCAGCGAATACCTCGTCCCCAATATCCGCAAACGCTACGAATAATAACAAGAGACCTGAGCGTTTAAAAAACGCTCAGTGTCTTTATTTTTTATGAGATTTACACATCTGCGCGTCCCCGGCTTGGCACTTTTCATCATCCTATTTCTGTCTCTAGCCGCGTGCGCGGCGAAAGAAACACACCCCGCACTTGCCCCCACTGTGGACGCATCTCCCGCGACCCCAACCGCCACTATCCAATGGTTTCCTGCCACAGCCACACCTTCTCCGCAGATTCTCCACATCGCCACCACCTCCCCTCTCCCACCTCCCGGCATAGGCAGAACCCTCATCACAGATGATTTTAGCTCCGCAGGCGCGTGGAACACCATAGAAACGAATGGCAGTAGTGTTATCGTTAATCGCAACAGAATCACCATTGCCATCAAAGAACCTAAAAGCTATATTTTTAGCCTCCGCAACGAACCCACACTTGCCGACTTTTACGCCGAAATAGATGCCCACGCCGCTCTCTGCAAAGGCAATGATTCGTATGGATTTGTCTTTCACTCTGATGGCAAAAAATCTTACCGCTATGCCCTCGACTGCAACGGGACGGTGCGCTTTGAACTGCGAAAAATATATAATCGCCCACGCGTCATCCAAGTCCCCCTCCCCAGCAGAGATGCGCCCCCCGGCTCTCCCGGCGATGTTCGCCTCGGCGTATGGATTGCTGGCACAGAAATGCGATTTTATCTCAACGGTCGCTACCAATTTAGCGTAGTAGATACCCAGTTGCGCGAGGCTGGCACAATCGGCGTTTTTGCCGAAACCGCTCCCGAAAACAGTGCCATGACCGTCACATTTTCCAATTTAGTTCTACAATCGGTGGGCTACATTAGCCCCACCCCAACAATTACGCCCACAAAAACACCGGTACCAACCAGCACAGAAAAAGAGTAATGATTTTTGCAAGTAGGGGCGGATGCCGTCCGCCCCTACGCGTAAAATCTGTATCGTCTAATCTATAAACGAGAAAAAACATGGAAATCACCCTAAACAAAGAAATATACGGCGGCGAAACAATGGGACGCCTGCCCGATGGGCGCGCCGTATTCGTTCCCTATGCTCTCCCCGGCGAACGCGTCAGCCTAGAATTATCCTTCCAAAAACGCGGCTACGCACGCGCAAATCTGCTTGAAGTCCTCGAAGCCTCCCCCGAACGAATAGAGGCAAAATGCAAACACTTCACAGCATGTCGCGGTTGTCATTATCAACATATCCCTTACGATATTCAATTGCGCATCAAAGAAGAAATTCTCAAAGATCAACTCATGCGAATTGGCAAAATAGAAAACCCACCGATAAAAAAAATAGTCCCCTCACCCCAAATTTGGCATTATCGCAACCAAATGGATTTCAAAATCGGCAAAAGCTCCACAGTGCCCAATATCCTTGAAATCACCGAATGTTATCTCCCCGCCACCGCCATCAACGAATTTTGGCAAGAACTCGAATTCGGCGAAAACAATCTTTTTAATCGCTTTTCCCTTCGCCAAGATTCCGCCGAAAACATCATGCTCATCTTCCACGCTGAAAATCCCGAAACACCGGAAATGACGCTCGAAGATAACCTCTCGGTAGTTCATATTACCGCGGGCGAAATCATCGTTATGGGCGGCGATGACCATATCGTCACCCTCCTGCACGGTCGCCCTTTCCGCGTTTCAGCCACATCCTTTTTGCATCCGAACAACGCAGTCGCAGAAAAAATGATTACCCATCTTCTCGAAATTTTGCCCCTCAACGCCAACACCACTCTCCTCGAGCTTCACAGCGGGAGCGGGACCTTTAGCGCATTCTTAGCCCCAAAAGTGGGACACTTAATCTGCGTTGAAAAATCACCTACCGCATGTAAAGATTTTGAAATCAATTTGGATGAATTTGAAAACGTAGCTTTGTACGAAACACAAGCAATGGATATTTTCCCCGGCTTAGATTCCACCCCCGACATCATCCTCGTCGACCCGCCCGCGAGTGGACTTGGCAACCGCACCCTCGACAGAATGCTGAAAGCAGGCATCGCCACGCTGGCTTATATCTCGCGTGATCCTTCCATTTTAGCGCGAGACGCAAAAAAAATAATTAAAGGCGGGTATACGTTAAAAAACGTAACCCCCTTCGATGTGGCTCCCCAAACTGCACAGATTGATTGCATAGCGATATTTGAGAAAAAACAAGACAATAAATACTAAATCCGCCGCATCCGTCTAATCCGCGTTCCATCCGAATTCATCCTTGACCTGTGTGCAGGCTATTAGTATACTTTCTCTCGCTGTAGCCGAAAGTGCTCATTTTGAGCAAATGCCGAAGTGGCGGAACTGGCAGACGCGTACGACTCAAACTCGTATTCCCTTGGGAGTGAGGGTTCGATTCCCTCCTTCGGCACAGCAAAAAAAGCACGCCCCTTCTTGATGAAGTAGGCGTGCTTTTTTATTCGTAAAACAAAATTTATGATTTATCTGTTCCTTATTCCCCCAACATCTCATCCACAACCTTTACCAAACGCGCAACCTGAACGGGTTTAATCAACACGCGTTCTTTTTGCCCGCGTAAAGTTTGCCCGACCACAATATCGGCGGTGGTGACTAAAATTTTCATGTTCGCCCTTTTGGGGTTATTGCGCAAAGCCTTAATCGTATCCGGACCCCACGAATAGGGGACGTGTATATCAAGAACCAGCAAATCCGGGTTGTTTTCTTCAACCATCTTCAAGACATCTTTGCCATCTTTATTTAACACAGTTTTATAACCGGCGTGTTCCAAACTAAGGGTATAAATTTTGCCGAGGTTATAATCATCTTCAACAATTAAAATGTTTTTTTGAGTCATTATGCCTTCTTTTTTCTGTAATCTGCGGATTATACCCTTTATCACTTAATTTTCATTACCCCAAATTAGCTATTTTCGCATAAAATATAGAAGGTATCAGAAAAAAAATAAAGGCTTTCGTGAATTTGAGCAAATAAGGAGAAAAACATGCCCGCACTAGATAATGTTCTTGCTGTTATTATGGGCGGTGGACAAGGTACGCGTTTATACCCGCTTACCAAACTTCGCGCCAAGCCTGCCGTGCCAATTGCGGGAAAATATAGGCTCATAGATACAACACTAAGCAATTGTATTAACTCGGGCATATATAAAATTGCTGTCTTAACGCAATTTAATTCTGTTTCTCTGCATCGCCATATCACGCGCACCTTTAATTTTGATACCTTTCACACAGGCTGGGTACAAATTCTCGCCGCTGAACAAACCCCCGACAGTGCAGATTGGTATCAGGGAACTGCCGATGCCGTCCGCAAACAATTGAGCGAAATTCAAGCCTCAAACGTAGAATATGTGCTCATCTTAGCGGGCGACCATCTTTACAGAATGGATTACGGCAAAATGATGGATTTTCACCTCAAGCATAATGCAGACCTAACCGTCGCCGTGCAACCCGTCCTCAGAGCAGATGCTCCCCGATTCGGCTTACTCAAACGCGAAAAAGAGTATCGCATCTCCGATTTTGTCGAAAAACCCAAAGACGCGGAAACCCAAGCAAAATTTATCAGCAGAGATGATGAAGACAAACCTTTTCTCGGCTCAATGGGCATTTATCTTTTCAAAACACAAGTCTTGGTCGATTTATTAACAGATTATCCCGAATATGATGATTTTGGCGGAGACGTAATCCCGTATGCCATCAAATCTCATGGCGTTTACGGATTCGATTTTGAAGGCTACTGGCGCGATATTGGGACAATCCGCTCCTTTTACGACACCAACTTAGAACTTACCCTCCCCGAAGCTCCCTTTAATTTTTATAGCAAAAAAAGCCCCATATACACCCACCCGCGCTACCTGCCCGGCTCAACTGTAGAAGACAGCCACTTCAAAAACGTACTTCTCTCCGAAGGATGCCGCATTTATCAAGCCGATATTACCCACTCGGTAATCGGCTTGCGGAGCAGAATCACCTCCAACGTAAAAATAAAAGACAGCATTGTTATGGGCGCAGATTCCTACACAACCAAAGGAACAGGAGGAGTTCGAACCGGCATCAAGAAAAATTGCGATATTGAAGGCGCAATTCTTGACAAAAACGTTCGCCTCGATAATGATGTAGTCATAAAACCATTCCCGCGCGGCACCAACATTGACGCCGAAAACTATATCGTGCGGGATGGGATTGTAATTATCCCGAAAAATACTCACATCCCCGCCGGAACGCGAATCACACCGGAAGACGTATAGGAAGTGAGAGATATCGCGCGCGTTTTGAACTTGTGTGCCTCTAATGGGCGTTTTTTTAGCGTAAACACGCTCACGTCAAAAAAAGCTTGGAAAGAACACGCAAGCCCAAAACACGCGCGAATCGTTTTTTATCCCCGCTATGGCACAAAATTCTAGTAGATAGGTGTTGAAAATATCCTCCCTCTCGGAGAACGGATTCTCGGCATCGTCAATAAAAAGGAAAAGATTATGAATTTCGCAAGAATACTGAAAAACACATGGAAAACAATGTGGACGCATAAGGTTATCATCTGGTTCGGGCTCTTGATAATGATTCCGAGCTTAATTATGGGGCTACTCATGGGCGGATTTTTCTTCTTTTTCAACGAAGAAATTTCATCTTTTTTCTTCAATCCTTCTGCGCCTACACCGGATAATGTTCCGCTTTACCTCACGCTCTATTTTGTGTTTCTTTTCGGCTTCATCATTTTTTCTTATGTAATGATGGCACTGAGTTTTGCCGGTGTACTAAAAGGAACTTTAGATTTAGAAAATAGAGAAGATAAAATGTCTTTTGGCGAGTTGTGGCGCGCCACCCTTCCTTATGTTGGGCGTGTTTTTGGTGTTTTCTTTCTCGTTTTCGTTGTGATTTTCGTCTTTTTCGGTGGGGTCATGTTTATCGGTGCTATTTTAGGGACAATTACCGCCGGAATAGGTTTTCTTTGCCTCATGCCCCTTTTCTTGCTCATTCTCCCGCTGGAATTTATCGCGTATATTCTTGCATCACTTGCTATGTCTGCCGTCATAGCAGACGATTTGGGCGTTTTTGATTCGTTACGACGCGCTAGGGATGTCTTGAAACAAAAATTCTGGTCGCTGGTTGTGATGGGAATCATTTTATTCTTTATCCAGATGGCACTCAGTATAATTATCATGGTTCCGATGCAAATCGCTCAATTTGCTTTGATATTTTCTATGGATATGACAAACCCCATGCCGGACCCAAGCACTTTTTTCAAACCTTTTGCGCTTCTCATGGCGATATTCGTTCCCGTTTCAAGTTTGGTACAAGGATTAGGGTTAACCTACGCCAACGCCGCGTGGATGTTGAGTTATCTCGAAATCACCGCCCCATCATCTGAACAGGAAGTAGAACGCGAGTAAATTGTGGATTACGGATACGTTCTCACTCGCGCTTGGAAAATCACTTGGAAATATAAAATCTTGTGGCTTTTTGGCATTCTCACCGGATGCGGTTCAAGTAGCAGTAATGGAAGCAGTAATATAAATTCTTCACAGGATGCCAACGAGATGCCATCGGAAGTTATAGAAATGGGCGATAAAGCCCTCCGGTTTTTGTCTCAGCCCGCGGTCATTATAGGCTTTATCCTCATCGTGCTTCTGATAATTATTATCGCGACATTTTTCACCACAATCGGGCGAGTAGGTTTAATTAGCGGAACGCACAAAGCTGAAACAGGTGTAGAAAAACTAGGCTTTGGCGAACTTTTTAAAGACGGCACATCCCGATTTTGGCGATTCTTCGGGTTGAATTTTCTTGTCAGCCTCCCCTTTATGATTGTTATCTTTGGTTTGCTCGGTGCAGGAATTTTCTTCGCACTTTCGGCAGAAAATGCGGAGATTTTTCTCGCTGGTTTTATCCCCACAATCTGCATTATATTCTGTTGCCTCCTCCTCTTTAGCCTCGTTGTCAGAATGATTCTCCAGCAGGCGCAAAATGCAATGATTATTGAAGACCTCGGCATTTCAGCCTCACTCATACAGGGATGGGAAGTTTTCAAAAAAGGTCTTGGGCATATTCTGCTAATTGCCATCATTCTCTTTACTATCGGGATAATGGTAGGCGTTGCCATCACATTGCCTGTCTTGGCAGTAGTCATCCCTGCCCTATTTACTTTTATAATGGACGGTGCAAAATCAGCCCAACCTTTGATTATAGGTGGCTTATGCTTGGTTGCCTATTTTCCCGTAGCTCTCATTGCGCGGGGCGCGCTTAATACCTACCTCCAAGCAGTGTGGACTTTAACCTATCTTCAACTCTCTGAAGAAACCCCAAAAATCATAAAAGAAGATACAATAGCCGAATATGCGTAAAGTTATTTCTGCAATTTTCTTAATCCCCCTCCTCTTGGTGAGCGGAGTTCACGTCCGCGCCCAAGAATCTGCACGGGCTAAAATAATCAGCATCAATGCAGATTCTTTCCCCACAATTACCACTCTCTTAGACGTATACGGTGAAGATGGTAAATTTGTCTCCGGTTTAGGCGTGGCAAATATCATCGCATTAGAGAATGGGCAACCTATCCCCATTACAACGCTAAACGAGCAAGAGATTGGTGCACAAATTGTTGTAGCTATCAGCCCCTCTCCGCCAATGGCTACGCAAGACGCTTTTGGCATCTCTCGTTACGACCAAGTGGTTGAAGTATTGCGCATTTGGGCAGAAAATCGTCCCCTTATGCCGCAAGATAAATTAAGCCTTGTCTCCACCGCGGGACCTCTACTTGTTAACGCTACGCCCAGCGAATGGCGCAATAGCCTTGTTTCCTTCCAACCGGATGCACGCGCCGCCGTCCCCAGTTTGCAATCTTTATCTTTTGCTTTAGATCTTCTCGAAGGGGAACCCTCTGCCCAACACGGGATGAAACAAAGCGTCCTCTTCATCACCTCCCACCTCCCTGACCAATCAACCGTTGATACCTTAGAAACTCTAACCGAGCGCGCCAAACTCCTTAATACACAAATCAATGTCTGGATGATTGATTCAGATGAGTATTTCCCTCACTTTAGCACCAACGCATTAAAATCAATGGCACTGCAAAGCGGTGGAAGCTACTTCGCCTTTTCCGGCGTAGAGTCCCTCCCCGACCCTGAAAGCTATTTCTCCCATCTACGCCATCTCTACACCTTTACTTACGAATCTCGCCTAATAACGGGAGGCAATCACAGATTAGCTGTACAGGCGAAATTCGACGAACTCGACCTCATTTCCCCCGAGCAAACCTTCACCCTAGATATTCAACCACCCAACGCCTTCCTCCTCTCCCCACCGGCGCAAATTGTGCGCCAAGCCCCCGAAGAAGACCCCTATAATACAGAAACTCTATTGCCTGCCGTGCAAAGCATCGAATTTCTCATCGAATTCCCCGATGAGCATCCCCGCGCCATTAAACGCGCTACCCTTTTTGTGGATGAAGAAAAAGTAACCGAAATAACCTCACCGCCTTTTGAAAAATTTCAATGGGATATTAGCGAATATATTACCAACGGTGAACACACATTACAAATTGAAGTAGAAGACTCTTTAGGATTAACGAGAATGAGTTTGGGCGTGCCGCTTACGCTAACGGTTATACAACCCCCAACCGGAATTCTCGCCTTTTTTGGACGGAACGGATCTCTCTTGACCCTGAGTGTGGTTGCCTTCGCCGGACTTTTGCTTGCAGTCATCCTCTTGGTTGGTGGACGGCGCGGCATCCAAAACTTTAGCGCGCGAAAAAAAGAAAAAGAAGCCTCCCACGATCCTTTAACGCAACCCTTACCGGATGCGCGGGAAGGAGAGAGCAAAAAAGGATTGCTCAAAGGTTTTGTACGCCGACCGAGACTAGCCAAAGCATCCGCTTATCTAAGGCATATTAACGACAACAAAGATTCAGCCGCGGGGAAGCCAATCCCGCTCACAGGCGAAGAAATTTTATTCGGTGCCGACCCGGTTAAGGTCACGTTCGTTCTCGATGATTTATCCATCTCCCCAAAACATGCTAAAATTAGTCAAAATGTAGAGGGTGAGTTCATCATCTTCGATCAAGATTCAGTAGCTGGTACATGGGTCAATTTTGAAAGAATTAACGGCGAGGGAAAAGTTTTGGCACACGGAGATTTAATCCATTTCGGCATCTTGCGTTATCAATTTGATTTAAATAAACCGCCGGTTTCTCGAGAGCTGATAATTCGAGTTGAGGAAGGGGCATGATGATTCCTGCTGAACGAGCACATCTTTTTGTTGCCGCCCAAAGCCATAAGGGAATGAAGAAAGGCAAAAATAACGAAGATCGTTATGCGATTTCTTCTTATTATTTGAGCGCAGAAAATCCTACCCCGCTCCTTTTTGCCATTGTTGCAGATGGAGTTGGCGGGCATCTTGCGGGTGAAGTTGCCGCGGAGATGGTAGTAGATTATGTGAGCCAAGCAGTTGCCGAAAGTGATGCACAAACTCCTTTGGAGACTATCAAAAATGCAGTGGAGGGGGCAAGCCAAGTTGTGCATAGTATTGGCGAAGATGATCAGAGTAAACAGGGGATGGGGTCAACTTGTGTTTGTGCATGGGTTATTGGAAATCGTCTTTATGCCGGTTCGGTGGGAGATTCGCGCCTATATCTGATGCGCGGGGCAATCATTCAGCAATTAACGACTGACCATACGTGGATTCAGGAAGCCTTAGATAAAGGGGTACTAACTCCCGAGCAAGCGCGCGATCATCCTAACGCACATGTGATTCGGCAATATGTTGGGGGTAAAAATTTACCCGAAGTTGATTTTAGGCTTCGTTTAAATTCCGATGCAGTGAATAAGGATGAAATGGTTAACCCGAAGCGAAGCAATCAGGGGCTTCAATTGCGAGCAGGGGATACGCTCCTTTTGTGTAGCGATGGGTTGACCGATTTGGTCTGGAACGATGAGATTTTAGAACTTGTGCGCGGCGCAAAAAACCTTGAGCGCGCGGCAAAAAAGCTGATTGATACGGCAAATGAGCGGGGTGGGCATGATAATATAACGGTCATTTTGCTTTCGGTGCCAGAAAATAAAAAAGCCCTTCAGAAAAAAATTTCCCCGTGGTGGATTGTTGGCGGCATAGCAATGGCACTGGTTGCAATTTCCATGTTGATTGGTTTTGCTTGGTATATGATGCAACCGCCGATTACCCCTACGCCAACAATTACTTCAACAGCCAGCGCAACGGAAGTATCTAGCACGCCAACTATGGCTCCCTTTTTAAGCCCAACTTTTCCCCCAACAGTGGACCCAACTTATACGCCGTGGCCTACAAATGTGCCGTAGGGGAAGCGGATTTTAATCTCAAACAGGTTATGCACAAAGCATAACCTGTTTTTGTAGTTGCTCAAAATAAGGGTATGATGTTTTTTTAAAGGCGGACGACCGTCCGCCCCTACGCGTACAAATATTAAGTACCCGAGCAAAAGTGTTTTGACGGCTGATTGGCTGACAAATCTTAAAAATCTCACCACAGAGCGCACAGAGACCACAGAGAATCTTTAAAAACATGAGAAAAAAC
>CAZERH010000042.1:0-10666 GCA_964515535.1 uncultured Anaerolineaceae bacterium | reverse complement strand
TAGTGTTTGAGGGCAAGTTGACGCGTGAATTCGCTAACGGCAATCACTTTTGATGCATCTCGCCAGATGGGTTTTGTGAAGGGGAATACCCATTTGAACCATTTCCCTGTTTTTTCCGGCGCGCCCCCAGGAACATCACCGAGATGGGCGGTGAGGAGGTAGGGAATTTTTTTGAGCTTCGATAATGCCCAAGCTATGGCTCCGCTCGGGACGGCGAAGTGGGCGTGAATCGCATCGGGTCGCCAGATGCTGATTAAGCGGAATCCAGCCCAAAATCCGGTGAGGATATACGCGCCCATGCTGAGAAATCCAGCTCGGAATGCTTCCTTGCGTAACGAGGGCACGCGGATGATGCGAATCCCGCCATCCAGTATTTCTTCTTTTGGCAATCCTTTAAAGTGGGAGGTGATTATGACGATTTCATGCCCGCGTTGGGCAAGTTTTTCGGCTATATCTTGTGCTATGCGTCCCCCACCGCCGCCCACCGGAGGGAGTTCGTGGGTGAGGAGAAGAATTTTCATGCGATGTTGAACGTTTCACGAATTGTGTAGGTGGGTTTGTGTTGTGATTCGTGGTAAGTGCGAACTTGCAGTTCGGCAATTAGCCCCATGAGGATTGATTGAAAGCCGAGAATAAAGAACATGGCACTGATTTGGAAGAGGGGCGAGCCAAAAACGGAGATGCTGAAAAATATGCGACGAATGGCCAAAAAGAGCATGAGTACAGCACTGATAGCGATGATGATAAAACCTGTTCCTCCAAAAAGATAAATTGGCTTTGCGGAATAGCTGAGCAGGAATTTGACAGTAAATAAATCGAGAAGAACTTTTAGAATTCGTTCGAGACCATATTTGGCTTCCCCAAAACGACGTGGGTGATGGTTGACGGGGACTTCAATGATTTTTGCGCCGACTGAATGAGCAAAAACAGGGATAAAGCGGTGCATTTCTCCGTAGAGACGAAAACCGGTGAGAACTTCTCGGCGGTAGGCTTTGAGTGTGCATCCGTAATCGTGCAGGTTCACACCTGTAACACGAGATATTAATCCATTTGCCATATTAGAGGGGAGTGTGCGCGTAAGGTAGGTGTCTTGGCGATTTATGCGCCAGCCGCTAACGACATCGTAGCCTTCGTCCAGTTTTTCTAACATCATGGGGATGTCGGCGGGGTCGTTTTGGAGGTCAGCATCAAGAAGAACGATGACTTCGCCTTGAGCGTGGTCAATGCCAGCTGACATTGCCGCGGTTTGTCCGAAGTTGCGCCTAAAGGCGACTACGCGGATATGTTCAGGGTCTTTTTCTGCGAGGGTTCTAAGAACGCTGAGGCTTTTATCGCTACTTCCATCGTCTATGAAAAGTATCTCCCATGTGCGGGGGAGAGAATCGAGGGCTATGTGGATTGCATCAAAAAGTAAGGGGAGGCTTTCTTCTTCGTTGTAGACAGGGATTACAAGGGAGATGTCCATTTATTTTCTCCTAAAAATCCGCAAAAAGGAATCCGGATTATATTCAAGTAGGGTAGATGAGGGAGGAAGTTCTTCAAACTGCGAGGATGCTAAAAAACTTTTCCATTCGCTATCATATACATAGTTAATAATTACTATATAATCGGCTTCTGCTTTGCGTTGGTTGTCGATTGCGGTGTTCCAAAGTCCTAAACTTAATAGTATCTTCGGATCACCTCCGTTTTTGATGTTATTATAGGCGTTTAGTTGGGTAGGGTAGATTTTTACGCCTCCCGGTATGTATAAGAGGGGAATTAAGGAGTTGCCTCCTTTCCAATAGACTGTGCTTCCTGCGGGAATATAGTGACTAAGGTAATCGCCGACTTCTTCATTCGCGTAAATAATATCATTTTGATAATAGTCCGGTACCGGATCTGTGCGTGCAATTATGGGCGGAGCAATAAACGAGAAAAGAAAAAATGAGATTAAAAATAGATAGCCAAAGTTATACTCTTTTTTACGAAGAAAGGTGTATTTTGCAACGATAGTGCTTAATAAAAAGAAAACACCAACGGTAAATCCCATTGCTGTTGAAAAGTATTGGGATGTCAGTTTTTTACCGAGATGAAACTTATTGAACAATAAAGTTGATAATTCAACATTCCCCGATAAAAAATGCCCGTCTTTCATGCGAGGAATTTGTATCTTGAGGAGTGTATCTCTTATGTCTTCTGAGGCTGAGAAGCCAATTCCCGTTGTAATCGTTAATATCAGAATGATTATCAGAGGGTATAGATATTTGGGGACTTCCTTTTTCCATGATGGGGCTGAAATCACGATTAAGAGAATACCGCCCACGTTAAAAAAAGCAAGGTAGGATGGAAAGCAATATACGCAATAATTTTTACCTAAACTTGCCCAAGCGTGCATTAGAAATAAAATCAAGTATAAACTAAGTAAAAAAACAGCATCTCGAAATTTCTTTTGGCTTGTCCATTTTTTTTTCCACAAAATGAGACTGACCATAATTCCCACAAGAATGGTCATATAGGTACGAAAGGCAAAAAAGAATGCTAAGATTCGGCTCGAAAATACAGGGGAAAAGCTCCCGCCGCGACTTCCTATATCACTCCCGGGTGGAAGATAAAGCGACCGAATGGGAATCGCTAGTTTTCCAGGTAGCCACGGCGTCCAAAGAGACATAATTTGGGGCCACCAATATAAATGCCCGATAATAACAACTGTTGCTCCTGAAAAAAGAGCATAAAAACCGGCTTTGCGTCCATATTGCCAAAAAATAAATAAGGTGAGAATGGGCAAAACCAGCACCATATTTTGACGCGTTAAGAGCATTAAACCAGCAAGAGCCGCACTCAAAGAAAGTTGCCAAATCGGTCTATCTCCGCCCAAAGATAGAGCGAGCACTCCAGTTAGCATCAGCGCAACTATCCCTTGTGATAATGCAGGGGTGTATATTTGGCTTATTGCCGGTGTTAAAACAAAAAGCCAAACAACCGCTGTCCCCCATTTTTTCCCGCCTAATCTACGAGCAGTGAACCACACGCCGAAAAGAATAAGAAAACCTACCAGTATGCCAAAATAACGTGCAGGTCTTAAGCCCGGTCCAAACCACGCTTGAACATAGCCCGGAATCAGAAAAGCGAAGGGGGCTTTATTTGTCCAAATATCGGGACCAAATGGCGTATATTCTCCCGTAGCAAAAAGATACCCTTTATATATATACGCGCTCTCATCTAAACGAACGGATATTGTATGCGCAGATATCCACAATTGGACAAGGTATAAGACCGCACCAACGAGTGAAAATAAATCTTCTTTCGGGACTTCCTTGAACTTCCTTTTCAACATCCCGTCTACTTTTCGATTAATCTTTCCAAATCTGCTTGCACCATCATCTCAACGAGTTCCTTAAAGTTTACCTTTCGTTCCCAACCTAATTCTTCGCGGGCTTTTGTGGGGTCTGAGATGAGCAAATCCACTTCTGCGGGACGATAGAAGCGGGGGTCTTTGACAACATAATCTTTATAATCCAAATCGACATAACCAAAGGCATGTTCGCAAAATTCGCGCACGGAGTAAGTTTCACCTGTCCCAATCACATAATTATCCGGCTTATCTTGTTGGAGCATCAACCACATTGCCTCGACATAATCTCCGGCAAAGCCCCAATCGCGACGAGAGTCGAGGTTGCCGAGATTTAATTTATCTTGTAACCCTAACTTAATTCGAGCGACACCATTCGTAATTTTGCGCGTTACAAACTCCAAGCCGCGGCGGGGACTTTCGTGGTTGAAAAGAATGCCCGATGATGCAAAAATATCATAAGATTCGCGGTAGTTCACCGTAATCCAATGCCCATAGGTTTTCGCCACGCCGTAAGGGCTACGCGGATAAAAAGGCGTACTTTCCTTTTGCGGCACTTCTAAAACTTTGCCGAACATTTCACTACTCGAGGCTTGGTAAAAGCGAATTTTTTTATCAAAAATCCGAATGGCTTCGAGCATTCGCGTTACACCAAGTGCGGTCACTTCAGCGGTCAACACCGCTTGGCTCCACGAAGCCGGCACAAAAGATTGGGCGGCTAAGTTATACACTTCGTCAGGTTTATATTCTTCTAAAAGAGTCAAAAGTGAGCCTTGATCGTGCAAATCGCCTTGTTCCACAATCATATCGTCTAGCAAATGTTCAATGCGTTCGTAATTGACGGTGCTAGAACGGCGCGCCATACCAACTACTTTATAGTCCTTTTCCAGCAAAAGTTCGGCTAAATAAGAACCGTCTTGTCCGGTAATCCCTGTAATTAATGCTGTTTTCATTTAATATCCTTTTTAAATTTGAGGTCAAATTATAACGTCTTTTTTCTATCTTGGACGATACCACCGATGACAACAAATGCGCTGAGGGATAAAATCCATGCGACCATTGCCCCGAAGGATAATGTCCCGAAGCGGACGTAATATCGGCTTGCGTACCATTGGGAGAAGAACGCGAGGAAAATAGCTTCTACCGCTAGTAAACGCGGCAACCAAGCAGAGGTGCCCTCCCTAAACGTGACCCACGCCCGCGCCGCGAAGAGAGCCTGCAACGCCAAAAAGATGACGCGATAACGCGGGTTATCCCATTGATCGCCGCCCGCGCGGAGGGAGGCGAGGATGATCCAGAACCAGCACGCAAGCCCAATCCACGTCCAGACACGGCGGGGTTGGGCAGAATCTAATTTGGGGATGGCAAAAAAGCCAAATAGCAGAAAGGGGACGAGTAGATACCATCCCAAAGCCCGCATTATCCCTAAAAATTTCCAAGTAAATGTAGTGGGTTCGATTATAGCGGCAGGGAGAACGGGTTGGGTTAATCCGTAGGCTGTCACGAAGGGGATGTGGAGGCTGGCGGGCATTTCGCTAAAGAGTTTTTGTACCCAGCCTGAGCCGCGTTCAAGTTGATACATATCCCAGAGGATGGCTCTTTGTGTCCACTCGATGATGGTGCCGAGCGTGGAGGTGGAATCTAGCTTGGTGGTGCTTAGGGCAGATGAAAGAAGGAAGAGCGAGAGAAGGAGCAGAATGATGAGGGTGATAATTTGTTTTATGGAGACACGGCTCTTTTCTTTGCTGAGGAGGGCATAAACGCCAAGGAAAATGAGTTGAAAAATGGCAATTGCCGGGGAGATAATCAGCATGGCAAAAAAGCCAAGTCCCAAACCCCAATATGCGGGATGATATTTTTTGTCTTTCTGCCAACCTAAAAATGCCCAAAAGGTAATTGCGATGAGGCTAATTAGAAATGGCTCGCGCATTTGGGAACTGCCCATGAGGACGCTTTCGGGATAGAGGGCAAATATCCATGTGGCGGGGAGGGCAAGTTTTTCTCCACCGAGTTCTTTTGCTACCATCCACAAGAAGGGGATGCCTATGGTCGCAAAAAACGCGGCAATCAGGACAATTAGCAATGAGCGATGTGCATCCGGCGAAAGATAGCGGTAAACGCCTGCGCTAAAAAAAAGCAAACCGCCATATTGGTCAGTATGGTCTTTTTGGCTAAATGCTGAGAAGAGGGAAGAATCGCTTTGGGCTAATTCGTAGCTGGCGGTATCGCGCCGATAAGCATCGTAGAAGACGTAGCCCGCTTGTTGTTGGTCGCTATCTTGATAGCCGTCAATGGGCAAAAAAACTTGCAACGCGATAGCAGAGGCGAGGCGCAAGAGAAGCGCAAGGATGATAACCAAAAACAATTTGCGGGATTTGCCCGCCCAACCCCAAAGTGCAAAAAGTGCTCTTAAACCAAGCGTAAAGACAAACGCGGCAGAGAGCCACGAGATAAAATAATTTCCCGTTTCAAAAATGGCAAAAATCGCGCTCAAGAGGAGGCTAAGGGGGAGGATGACTTTTATTTTGGTGAACACGGAGGTATTGTACTGTGTTGCGTATAACGCGTGAAGGTGAGAAGTTTTTATACCCCGGTTCCCTTAAAGGAAACCGGGGCGTTTAGCTGTCGAGCGTTAATACCTTCACGGAGCGTGCCAATAAAGCCTCGCGAGCTTCCGCACCAAAATGCGCGTCCGTAATCAAAGCATGGATTTTCTCAATCTCCGCCACCTCATAATTAGAGACCGTTCCCCACTTGCTATGATCTGCAACTACATACACGGGACCTCGCGTTCTCTTCATCATTGAGCGTACCACCTCCGCCTCCGCGCTGGTCGGAAAAGTACATCCGTATTTTAGGCTAATCCCATCTACGCCGATAAAGGTTTTGTCAGCATAAACTTGCATAAGATTTTCAACTGCAAAATAACCGCCCACCGAAAGAGAAACGGGCAAATAATTCCCTCCTAATAAAATCAATTCAAAACCAATTTGCTCAATTTCCTGCGCCGCAAAGACATTATTTGTAATTACCGTAATCTCAGCATTTGGGCGAATATGTCGAATAATTTCTGTTGTGGTTGTGCCACCATTAACAAAAATCACATCCCCGTCTTCGATTAGAGTGGACGCCAACTGCCCAATTCTACGCTTCTCATCGGGGCTATCAATTAGACGTTTTTGATACTCCGGCTCCCGCGATAAACGCTGGCTCAACACCGCCCCGCCATGCGTCCTCTCAAGAAAACCCGTTTCCTCCAACTTCTCTAAATCTCGTCGAATAGTTGCCTCCGATGTATTAAGCATCTCGCTTAAATCAGCAAGACGCGCCGCTTTGTGGATTCGTAAATAGGCTTGGATTTCTTCGCGCCGCTGGGCGGGGATTAGATTTTTAGACATAAGGACATATCCTCTGCGGATCATTCTTGACCCTAAACTTGCGTTCGATAGTCAACATCAGTTCGCCCCCCTCTAACTCCCCCCTCAGGGGGGAGAACTTATCCCTTCCCCCTAAGGGGGAAGGCTAGGAAGGGGGCAAAATCCTAAAATAAGCTGAAAACGAAGCGCGTGCGTAACATGAGTAACTAAAACAACTCCGTCTTTTCAACGGAGCTGTTATTTGAATACTCAAAACTTCCTACATCGGGTCTTGAATTTCCGCGGCGCGAAGTGTGTTGCGCATGAGCATTGCAATTGTCATCGGACCAACGCCACCCGGCGAAGGGGATAGCGCACCAGCCACCTCACTTACTTCGTCATAAGCCACATCGCCGGTTAGATAGTAGCCTTTCTCTTTGCTATCATCATCCACACGATGTGTACCCACATCAATTACAATTGCGCCCGGTTTAACCCAATCTTTCTTAACCATTTCAACGCGTCCCACAGCCGCGATGAGAATATCAGCTTGCGCACAAATCTCTTTCAGATTTTCCGTACGCGAGTGGCAAATAGTCACCGTAGCGTTACGCTTAACCAGCAACAACGCCATCGGCATCCCCACGATATTCGAGCGTCCCAAAACGACCGCGTTCGCGCCCTCCAATTCTGCACCGGCTTTGTCGAGCATCACAAGACAGCCATCCGGCGTGCAGGGAACAAAAAGGGGTTCGCGTCCCTTCTGTGCCAAACGCCCGATATTGATGGGATGGAATCCATCTATATCTTTGGTGATGTCAATTGCCTGCAAAACTTTTTCTTCGTCAAGATGGTCAGGGAGCGGGAGTTGAACAAGAATTCCGTTTACCGCGGAGTCAGCGTTCAATTTTGAGACCAATGCTTCCACTTCTTCCTGACTGGAATCGGCTTCGAGGGTATATGAGAATGAATTCATGCCCAATTTTTCACACATGCGTTTCTTCATACCGACATAAACTTCGGAGGCGGGATCTGAACCAACCAAGACGGTTGCCAAGCCCGGTTTCGGTTTTCCGACAGCAACGCGCTCAGCGACTTTCACTTTTACTTCCTCACGCACCTCTTTAGCAATTGCTCTTCCGTCAATTTTTTTTGCGGTCATATCTTCTCCTATACTAAGACTATGGGAATATAAACAGGTGTAACACGACAAACTGCGCTACACCTGTTCATTATACAGTATGAAATCGCCAAGCAACAAATATCATGCCTTCATAAAAAATCAATCCACCGCCAAGCATGTTAGCGTATCAGACACGCCGGGGATAGGCTGGATTTCGTTATGGACAATATGCCCTACCTTTTTTGTGTTTTCGGCTTCAATAACTGCAATAGCATCATAGGGACCAAAAGTGATATGTGCTTCGACAACACCTTCAAGACGGTTTGCCTGACGAACAACAGCAGATGCTTCGCCATTACGAGTTGAGATTAAAACATAAGCCTTCATTTTTATTTTCCTTTTTTCTTTATTTCTTCGTGGGACGCAAGAAAATCATCCAGTAAATTGCGGCAACAAAAAGAGAGCCGCCGAGGATATTCCCAATGGTAACGGGGATTAAATTATTGACAATAAATGCCCTCCACGTCAGCCCGGATAAATCTAGTCCTGTGCTAAGAGCAAAGGCAGGATCAAAGTTTTTGATTGCCAAACCGATGGGAACAAAATACATATTCGCAACGCTATGCTCAAATCCCGCCGCGACAAAAGCGGTAATGGGAAAAATGATCGCGGCAATTTTATCTACCGTACTGCGTGCGCTAAAAGTTAACCACACGGCAAGACAAACGAGGATATTGCATAAAATACCCAAGACCAGTGCTTGCATAAAACCAAAACCAACTTTGGCATTAGCAATTTTTAAGGCAGTGATGCCAATTTCACCGTTTGAGCCGAGGTATTGTTTACTTGCAAAAAGCAAGCCCACAATCACGAGCGACCCGATGAAGTTTCCAACGTAAACAATGCCCCAATTACGCAGGAGAGCTTTGGTACTCACTTTTCCTCCCGCCCACGCCATCACAATCAAATTATTGCCTGTAAAAAGTTCGGCACCGCCCACAATGACCAGCACCAATCCCAAGCAAAAAACCAATCCTACCAATAATTTGGTAACGCCATAACTCAATACGCCGGAAGCACCGGTAGCGGTGGTCGTGGCGAAAATCGCGCCAAAAGCAATGAATACGCCAGCCATTAAAGCCAGCGCAAAAACTTGTAAAAACGGGGCATCTGCTTTGCGCTCACCAATATATTCGGCGCGCCGCGCCATTTCGGCGGGGAGCAAAGCGTCTATGCGAATTTCAGTCATAAATTTCTCCTTATATTCATAATCGGTCTCACGAGCGGATATTACTTTGTGTATCAAATCATCGTAAGTGAATATAATCACAATCATTTGTGACAAAAAGCGCAAATATAAAGTGACAAGAAAAAAGGTATACTATTCCCATGAAAACTGAAAGGATAGGCATTTTCGGCGGGACATTTGACCCTCCGCATCTGGGACATTTGATATTAGCTTGCGAAGTGCGCTCTCAACTTCATCTTGATCGCCTGCTTTGGATGCTAACTCCCGCCCCGCCTCACAAACAAGATAGAGAAATATCGCCCCTTGCGCATCGGCGCAAATTGGTTGAGTTAGCGATTAAGGATAACCCCAACTTTGAACTTTCTTTGGTAGAAGCCGAGCGACCGGGTCCACATTATTCGGTAGACACGGTACGCATCATCCGTGAAAGAAACTTGGGTGCTGAAATTATATTTTTAATGGGGGGAGATTCGCTGAAAAACCTGCACACCTGGCATCGGCTAAATGAATTTATCTCCGCCTGCAATGAGATTGGTGTTATGCGCCGCCCCAACGATGAGATTGATGCGGCAACGCTTTCTAAAAAAGTTGATGGACTAGCAGAAAAAATTCGCATCGTAAATGCCCCCTTGCTAGAAATTGCCTCGCGAGAAATTAGACGACGCGTGAGAGAAGGCTTGCCCGCTCGATATTATTTACCGCGCGAGATATATGCGTATATTTTAGAGAAGGGATTATATAGAAAAGAAAAAATCTAATGTCTGAATTTTCAAATTCGCGCTTGAACTTGCCCCCCAACACACTTTGCGTCTGGTTTATTGACAAAACTAATTTCACAATGTTTTTTCACCACAGAGACCACTGATTTTTTTCTCATATTTCTAAGGCACTCTGTGCGCTCCGTGCTCTCTGTAGTGAAAGTTGATGAAGAAGCACCTATCCATCACGCCAAAAACGCCCGCGCCTTCGCAATCATCTCTGCATCCACCGCGCTACTTCCTTCCCAATAATTCAACAACTGCGACAAAGTAAAAACGCTATGCAATATATAGCCATGCCCTTCCATAAAATCCACCCCACCCGATTGACGATCAATTAGCACTACAATATCCTTCACACTCAAACCAACAGCATTTAATTTTCGGATTCCCTCCAGCTTGCTTCCGCCTGTGGAGATTAAATCATCTATAACCACCGCGCGTTCATCCACATCAAAAACGCCCTCGACCTCAACTTGCGTACCGTACCCCTTAACTTCTTTGCGGGGATAAACCATCCTCCAGTCTCCCTGTAGAGAAATCGCGGTGCCAATCGGCAGAGCGGCGTAAGGGAGCGCGGCAAGCATATCAAATTCGAGCGTTTTCAAAATTTCAGCATACGCCTCCGCCACGTCCCTTAACAACCCCGGAAAAGCAATCAAACGCCGCAAATCCATATAAATAGGCGAGATCGCTCCCGACTTAAGCGTAAACTCACCAAACTTAACGCAACCGGCAGACAAGAGCGTATCTGCAAGATTTGCCAATTTTTTATTTCTGATTTCCTCTTTCTCTTTCATCTCTCCTCCATACGACTATTTTTTCTACTTTTTCATCACATGTATTTAGGGT